>NZ_JBFULS010000045.1:0-48046 GCF_054049775.1 Methylobacterium sp. P5_C11
GTGGACCAATGGCCAGGTCGAGCGCATGAACCGGACCCTCAAGGACGCGACCGTCAAGCGCTACCACTACGACAGCCACGACCAACTGCGGGAACACCTCGCCGCTTTCCTGGATGCCTACAACTTCGCCCGGCGGCTCAAGACCCTACGCGGCCTCACGCCATACGAAGCGACCTGCCGAGCCTGGGCAGACGACCCAGGCCGGTTCAGATACGACCCAACCCATCTCACCTCGGGACTGAACACCTAAGGATCGAGGCAAACCTGATCATTTCACCTCGCTGACATGAAAACTTACGCAATCCGCCTGCCTTAACCGGTGAGAACGTCACCGACGCGTAGCAGCCGATGCCACTCGCGTGGAAAGTAGTGCAGCAAGACCCGAAGAAGCTCACCTGCTGCTCCTGCGGAGCGTTACGGCAGGCCCCTGCCCCGTTCGACGTCCTGCCGTGGGGTTTGACCGTCTCGAACCTGTTGGACTTGGCGATTTTCGAGAGGTACGGCAGCACGACCCCCGGAAGCAACAGGCGGATCGATACGTCTGTCAGGGCGAACCGCGACCCTTTTCGAGCCGCAGACACGCGTGGCCGGTTTTCATTTACATGCCGACGACAGGTCGGTGCCGATCCCGCCTGAGGGCAAGACGGCTTCAAAGTGGCGTTCCAAGTCCGGTATTGGCCGATTTTGTTGAAAAACTCGGGGCCGGGTCGATTCAACGCCGTGAACGGCGCCGGCCGGAGAAGATCCTACTCTTGAACGTTTAGAACACAATGCAGGAATGGGGTCGTGCTGTCCGCAAGAGACAAACTTTCTCTCGGGCGCCACCTTTGATGACGCTTGAAGCGCTGTCTCCGAGTTTTTCAACAAAATCGGCCGAAAGTTGCCGGTCTGCTTCCAATCGGGCAAGGCGGTAAAACGGACATTCTGCGCAGCTCGGATGAACCAGGCAAAAGAGCCTGGGTGGTGGCACGGACTCCCGTTGACGGTGGCCATTCTCACCCCACACCGCCGCTTTCTCGCGACCTTGCTGGCAATTCCTGGCGCCGCCGCTCTCGGCGGCTGTGACCGCTTCGCCGGGACCGACGTCGGCCGCGTCTCGAGAATGCCTGCCGGTCGGTGAAGTCACCGTTCGATTGTCATGCGCAGTCGCCGACATGATGCGACGTCGCGCTTTTCCTCTGCGGTCACAGGGATCACGATCAAGCGAAGCGGGGCTCATTGCGGCTCCCCCCGGAACCTGCGGAAGGAAACATCCAATGGTTGGGCAACCGCGCTGTATCGCCTTCGTCGGCCCCTCGCAGAGCGGCAAGAGTCTGCTGCTCGACGCGCTGATACGGCGATGCGAGCCCGGCCAATCCAGCAGCGCAAACGAGAGCCGGTCGGTACAGCCGGAGCCGACTGGCCGTGCATACGCGATCAGCACCGAGCCGACGCTGACCGCTCTACGGTTCCTTGACGACGACTTCACCCTCGTCGACTGCCCGGGTTCGGTCGAGTTCGCGCAATCCGGCGAAGCTGTTCTGGACGTGTGCGATATGGCTGTCGTCGTCTGCGAGGCGGACGAACGTCGGCTCCCCGCCCTGCAGGTCGTCCTACACGGGCTTGAGCAGCGCGGGGTCCCGCACCTCTTGTTCGTCAACAAGATCGACACGGCGACGCAAGGCCTGCGCGAGACCCTGGCCGCGCTGCAGTCCGTGTCGCGCATCCCGCTCCTGCTGCGGCAGATCCCCATATGGCGCGACGGAACAGCGGCCGGCTTCATCGACCTCGCTCTCGAACGCGCGTTCATCTACCGCGATCAGGCGCCGAGTACCCGGATCGATTTGCCGGACGGAGAGCTGCCTCGGGAGAAGGAAGACCGGTTCACGCTCCTAGAGCGTCTCGCCGATCACGACGACATCTTGATGGAGCAGCTCATCACCGACGCCGAGCCGGCGCGCGACCGCGTCATGGCAGACCTCGCCCGGGAGTTGCGGACCAGTCAGGCGGTCTCCGTGCTCATCGGGTCCGCGCAACGCGGCAACGGCCTCCTCCGGTTGCTCAAGACACTCCGGCACGAAGCTCCGCGCATCGCCGGCGCGCGTGCGCGCATCGGCTTGCCCGACGACGGCCCCTCGGTCGCGCAGGTGATCCTGACGCGGCATTCCGCCTTCGGCGGCAAGATCTCGGTATGCCGGGTGTTGTGTGGCAGCTTCCGGGAGGGTGATGCCGTCTCGGCAGGCCAGGGCACGACGACGCGGATCGGCGGATTCCTCGCTGCCGATAGGTCCCAGAGCGGCAAGATCCCCTCGGCMGACGCGGGCGAGACATGCGGTTTCACCCGGCTCGAGGGTATCGCGACCGGACAGCGGTTCTCGACGCAGGCGTTGGACGACCGGGGTAGCCTGCCCATTCCTCAGCAAGTCTATGCGACCGCGATTCAGCTGCGGGATCGGAAGGATGACGTGCGCCTCAACGCCGCGCTCGCCAAGCTCGTCGAGGAAGATCCCGGCTTGAAGGTGGAGCACCGGGCGGATCTGGAGGAGGTCAGGCTCCTCGGCCAAGGCGACATGCACCTGAGAGTCGCGATCGAGCGGCTGTCCGACCGGTTCGGTGTGCGGGTGAGGCGCGGTCAGCCGAAGGTGGATTACCGCGAGACGATCAGAAAGCCCGCCAGCGGACACGGGCGGCACAGGAAGCAGACCGGCGGCCACGGATAATTCGCGGACGTTACCCTGGCCGTCCGGCCACTGCCGCGCGGCGAAGACTTCGTGTTCGAGGACGCGGTTGTCGGTGGCGCGGTGCCGCGCAAGTTTATCCCATCGGTCGAGGCCGGGGCACGCGCCTATCTGCGGCGGGGTACCCTCGGCTTTCCGGTCGAGGATCTCGCGGTGACGCTGACCGATGGCGCCTTCCACGCGGTCGACTCGTCGGACGCCGCATTTCAGGCTGCCACGCGCTTGGCCCTCGACGACGCTTTAGCGAAGGCGGAACCCGTCCTGCTCGAGCCCGTATGGGCGATCGAGCTCGTGACGCCGTCATCCGCGACCGCAAAGGCTACGGGTCTGGTCACGAGCCGCCGGGGCCAGATCCTGGGCTTTGATGCGCGGCCCGATTGGGCCGGCTGGGACGTGTTGAACGCCCTAATACCAGAGGCGGAAACATCGGATCTCATTGTCGAGCTCCGGTCGCTGACCGGCGGCGTCGGCAGCTTCACGGCTCGCTTCGATCATCGCGCTGAGCTGACCGGCCGACCGGCAGAGCTGCTGCTGCATCGAGCCTGAATGGGGAAGCATGACCAATCGCGCCTTTGGGTAATGGCGAGAGCTACACATCCTAGGTCACGGCCACGCTGATCGTGATCAGTCCAAAGTTGCCACTCCGGAGTGCGGCCTGAGGCGGCTGAGCGGCCGAGATGGGCGCAAAGCCGAGCGTCCGGTTTTGCGCACAGTAGCGGTCTGGATTGGCGTATGCTGGCCGAAAGCAGCCTGTCCGCTTCGAAGGAGTACCATTGAAAAAACGGACGGGCCCCTATCGACCCAACACCGCCATTTATGCGCCGCTGAGCAAATCCCGAAACCGGACGTTTGCTCCGTCAATTCCAGGACGGCAAAGTGCCTCCCCGGGCAGATCGTGCCGGACTGTCTTTACACGGATTGCCTCGGCCGGGGGGCATCTCCAACGATCATCAGGCGGAAGCGGCCGCCCGGATGCGCAGGTCTCGGTCTGAGGACACCATTCCGGCCCTTGACCTTCCAACGGTGGGAAGCCCCATCTCGTCGGGACATCGTCCGAAGGAGAGCGTCATGATCCATTTGAAGGTCGAGAAAATGGGCTGCGGCGGCTGCGCCAAGTCCGTGACCCGCGCCGTGCAGGCCATCGAGCCGAACGCAGGCGTCGAGGTCGACCTCGGGGCGAAGCTGGTCACCGTGTCGGGAACCACGGGATCGGCCGACCGGATCGCCCGGGCCATCGCAGAGGCCGGCTATCCGGCCGAGCCCGCCTGAGCCAAGCGCAACCAACCGGCGCGTTCGCCGTTCCTGAGACCGTCGGCCGGACTTTCGCGCCGGCCCGGAATTTGGCATCTTGGATTCGTGACGTTCTGGCTCGCCCTCCGGCGACTGTTGCCGCTCCTGGCGGTCCTCAGTCTCGCCCTGACGCCGGTGACCGCTCCCGCGGCCACCGCGGGCATGCACGCCGCGATGCCGGCCGCCGTCCACGACCATCACGGCCACGCCATGCCTGTCATGGTCATGGCCGACGACGGCTCCGGTCGGATCGACATGGCGGATATGGCCATGAACGACATGCCCTGTTGTCCGCACGAGAAGGCGGCCAAGCCGGACTGCGCCAAGGGCTGCCCGCTGATGGCGCTGTGCCTCGCCCCCGTCGCCTCGCTCCTGCCCACGGCGGTCGTCCTCCCGGCGCCCGTCGGAACGCGGGCGGCCTTGGCCTGGCCCGCGGCACCCCCGTTCGCGAGCGTGCACGGGACGCCGCTACCCGAGCCTCCCCGAGCCTGAACCCGATGCCGCCGGCGTGAGCGCCGGCACGATGCCGCGCGCCTGCGCGCCGGCACCCATCGCGTTCAGGAGATGACACCCGTGACCAAGAACACCCTCGCGCGCCCGCCCTCGGCGGCGCTGCTCGGTGCCGTGCTGTCGGTGCCGGCTCTCACCTCGTCCGCATTCGCGGACACCAAGGACTACCAGTTCCAACTCGTCCAGCAGGAGGCCAAAGTCGGCGATGCCGTCCTCGCCGTCCGGCTGGTGGACAAGCGCAGCGGCAAGCCGGTGACCGACGCCGTGGTCTTCGCCAAGCGGCTCGACATGGCCCCCGACGCCATGGAGGAGATGGCCACCAAGGTCGAGCAGGTGCCCTCGACCGAGCCCGGCATCTACCGCTTCAAGGCCCATCTCGGAATGCAGGGCCGCTGGCGCCTGTCGCTGGCCGCGAAGGTCCAGGGCGAGACCGGCACGGTCGAGGACAAGCTGATCATCCAGGCCGGGAAATGAACCGGTCCGCATGGCTCGCCGGGGCCCTCGCCGCGCTCGCGGCGGGGTCCGCCGGGTATTGGACCGGGCACGACGGTCCCGCCGTGTCCGACCTTGCGGGTCGAGTGGCGGGGAGCCTGCCGACCGCGCTCGTGGACAGGGCGCGGGACGGCCTCGCTCGCCTGGTGCCGTCGGCGCCGGTGTCGGCGGCGGCTCGTCCCGCCGCCCCGTCCGGCCCGGTCGTCTACTACCGGGACCCGGACGGGAAGCCGGTCTACTCGCTCGCGCCGATGGTCACGGGGGACGGTCGGGAGTTCCGGGCAGTCCACGCCAGCGAGGACGTGCGCTTCGACGTGGAGGACGCCGAGGCCACGGCCATGCCCGCCGGCATGGCGGCTCAAGACATGGGCAAGGACGGTATGGGCAAGGGCGGCATGGCGGCCGGGGCGGCCGGGCCTGGCCCGGGCAATCGGCGCGTCCTGTACTACCGCAACCCCATGGGGCTGCCAGACACCTCGCCGGTGCCGAAGAAGGACTCGATGGGGATGGACTACATCCCCGTCTACGCGGGCGAGGACGAGGGCGGGAACGTCGTGACCGTCTCGCCCGGCAAGGTCCAACGCACCGGCGTGCGGACCGAGGTCGTGGACCGGCGGGTCGTGGCGCAGCCGGTGCGCGTGCCCGGCACGGTCGCCCTCGACGAGCGGCGCGTGACCGTCATCGCGACCCGGTCC
This sequence comes from Methylobacterium sp. P5_C11, assembly GCF_054049775.1. Taxonomy (NCBI): domain Bacteria; kingdom Pseudomonadati; phylum Pseudomonadota; class Alphaproteobacteria; order Hyphomicrobiales; family Methylobacteriaceae; genus Methylobacterium; species Methylobacterium sp. P5_C11. The sequence continues at coordinate 5,705 of NZ_JBFULS010000045.1, forward strand.
GACGCCTACGTCGACCACGTCGAGAACGTCACCACCGGCGACCGCGTCCGTAAGGGACAGGCGCTGGTCCACGTCTACTCGCCCGAGATCAACGCGGCCGCGGCCCAGCTCATCGCCAACCCGGGGTTCGACGGGGCGCGCCGCAGGCTCCAGAACCTGAACGTCTCAGAGGCCGTCATCGACGAGATGGAGCGCACCCGGAAGGTGCCGATGGCCATCACCTGGTCCTCTCCGCGCGACGGCCTCGTCCTGCAGCGGACCGCCGTCGAGGGCATGAAGGCCGCCGCCGGCGACACCCTGTTCCGGATCGGCGACATCTCGACGATGTGGGTGTTGGCCGACGTGCCCGAGCGCGACCTCGCCGCGGTGCGCGTGGGCCAGCCCGTCACCGTCCGCCTTCGCTCGGCCCCGGGGAAGACCTTTTCCGGCAAGGTCGCGGTGATTTACCCTCAGGTGAACGCCGACACCCGAGCGACGCGGGTGCGCATCGAGCTGCCGAACCCGGACGGCTCGCTGCTGCCCGACATGTACGCCGAGGTCCAGATCGACACCGGCGACGCCAAGCCGGTGGTGGCGGTCCCCGACGACGCCGTCATCGACACCGGCGAACGCCAGGTCGTGCTCCTCGACCGGGGCGAGGGCCGATTCGAGCCCAAGGAGGTGAAGGTCGGCGTCCGCGGCGAGGGCTTCACCGAGATCCGGGACGGCGTCTCGGCCGGCGACCGGGTGGTCACGGCGGCGAACTTCCTCATCGACGCCGAGAGCAACCTCAAGGCCGCGCTCCAGTCCCTGGCCGCCCCGAAGGACGGCCGGCAGGCCGCGAACGCGGGAGGCAGGCCGTGATCGCGCGACTCATCGGCTGGTCCGCCCGCAACCTCGTCCTCGTGCTGGTCGGGACCGTGTTCGCGGTCGCGGGCGGCGTGCTCGCGCTGCGGACGCTGCCGCTTGACGCCATCCCCGACCTCTCGGACGTGCAGGCCATCGTCTACACCGAGTATCCGGGCCAGGCGCCCCAGGTGGTCGAGGACCAGGTCACCTATCCGCTAACCACCGCCATGCTGACGGTGCCGAAGGCGAAGGTGGTCCGCGGCTTCTCGTTCTTCGGTGTGTCCTTCGTCTACGTGATCTTCGAGGACGGCACCGACCCTTACTGGGGCCGGTCCCGGGTGCTGGAGTACCTGAACGCGGCGGCGAACCGCCTGCCTGCCGGCGTGACGCCGACGCTGGGACCCGACGCGACCGGCGTGGGCTGGGTCTACCAATACGTCGCCGTGGCGAAGGAGCGGACCCTCGCGGAGCTGCGCTCGCTCCAGGACTGGGTCGTGCGGTTCGGCGCTTCGCGGGCCGAAGGCGTGGCCGAGGTCGCGGGCGTCGGCGGCTTCGTGAAGCAGTACAACGTCGTCGTCGACCCGAACCGCCTGCGAGCCCAGGGCATCTCCCTCAACAAGCTTCGGGACGCGATCCGCACGAGCAATGCCGACGTCGGCGGCCGCACGGTCGAACTGTCCGAGTTCGAGTTCATGGTGCGCGGCCGCGGCTACCTGAGGAGCATCGCCGACATCGAGAACATCGTCCTCAAGACCGCCGGCGGCACGCCGCTGCGGGTCCGGGACGTCGCCCGCGTCGAACTCGGGCCGGACGAGCGGCGCGGCATCACCGAGATGAACGGCGAGGGCGAGGTCGCGGGCGGCATCGTCCTACAGCGCTTCGGCGCGAACGCCCTCAGCGTCATCGAGGGGGTCAAGGCGAAGCTCGCCGAGGTGGCCAAGAGCCTGCCGGCCGGCACCGAGATCCTGCCGGTCTACGACCGCTCGCAACTCATCGAGGCGGCCATCGACACCCTGCGGCACACGTTGGTCGAGGAGAGCATCGTCGTCTCCCTGGTCTGCGTGGTGTTCCTCCTGCACATCCGCAGCGCGCTCGTGGCCATCCTGATGCTGCCGGTCGGCATCCTGATGGCGCTCGCGGGCATGAAGGCGCTCGGAATCGGCGCCAATATCATGAGCCTCGGCGGCATCGCCATCGCGGTCGGCGCCATGATCGATGCCGCCATCGTCATGATCGAGAACGCCCACAAGCACCTGGAGCGGGCGCCGCCGGGCAAGCCCCGGGGCGAGATCCTGGTCGAGGCCGCGAGCGAGGTCGGGCCGTCGCTGTTCTTCTCGCTCCTCGTCATCACGGTGAGCTTCCTGCCGATCTTCACCCTGGAGAGCCAGGAGGGGCGGCTGTTCGGGCCGCTCGCCTACACCAAGACCTTCGCCATGGCGGCGGCCGCGCTCCTGTCGGTGACGCTCGTCCCGGCGCTGATGGTGCTGTTCGTGCGCGGGCGGATCGTCCCGGAGCACCGCAACCCGCTCAACCGCCTGCTCATCTGGCTGTACCGGCCCCTCATCGCGGGCGTGCTGCGGGCGCGGGTGCTCACCATCCTGCTCGCCGTGGGCGTGCTGGCGGCGACAGTCTGGCCCGCCCGGCAGCTCGGCTCCGAGTTCATGCCCGACCTCGACGAGGGCAGCCTGCTCTACATGCCGACCACCCTGCCGGGGATCTCGGTGACCAAGGCCGGCGAGCTGCTGGCGACCCAGGACCGGATCATCAAGTCCTTTCCCGAGGTCGCCTCCGTCTACGGGAAGGCGGGCCGCGCCAACACGGCCACCGACCCGGCGCCCATGGAGATGTTCGAGACGGTCATCGCCCTGAAGCCAAAGGCGGAGTGGCGCCCCGGCGTCACCCTCGCCAGCCTCAAGGAGGAGATGGACAAGGCGCTGCAGTTCCCCGGCGTGTCGAACGCCTGGACGCAGCCGATCCGCGCCCGCATCGACATGCTCTCGACCGGCATCCGTACGCCGGTCGGCATCAAGGTCCTCGGGACCGACCTCAAGCAGATGGAGGGGGTCGCCCGGCAAGTCGAGGCAGTCGTCCGGGCGGTGCCGGGCACGTCGAGCGCCTACGCCGAGCGGGTGATCGGCGGCTACTTCCTCGACATCACCCCCGACCGGGAGGCGCTGGGCCGTTACGGGCTGATGGTCGGCGACGTGCAGGACGTCATCGCGACGGCGCTCGGCGGGCAGGCCGTGACGAACACGGTCGAGGGGCGGGAGCGCTACACCGTCAACGTGCGATACCCGCGCGCCTTCCGCTCGGACCCGCGCGCCATCGCCGATGAGGTGCAGGTGCCCCTGCCGGCCGGCGGCACGGTGCCCCTGCGCGAGGTGGCCAAGGTGGAGATGACGCGGGGGCCGACCTCGATCCGAACCGAGAACGGGCAGCTCGCGGTCTACATTTTCGTCGACATCGCCGGACGCGACCTCGGCGGCTACGTGGCCGAGGCGCGCAAGGCCGTGGCCGACGAGGTGACGCTGCCCCAGGGCACAACGCTCCAGTGGAGCGGGCAATACGAGTACCTGGAGCGGGCCGAGGCGCGGCTTCGGATCGTCGTGCCGCTGACGCTGCTCGTCGTCTTCCTACTCCTCTTCCTGAACTTCCGGCGGCTGACCGAGACGCTCATCGTGATGCTGTCGCTGCCGTTCGCCTTGGTCGGCGGGGTGTGGCTGCTGTGGTGGATGGGCTTCAACATGTCGGTAGCCGTCGCGGTGGGATTCATCGCGCTCGCCGGCGTCGCCGCCGAGACGGGGGTGATCATGCTGGTCTACCTCGACCACGCCTGGGACGAGGTGCGGGCCGGGTGCAGCCGCGAGGAGCGCCCCCCGACGCGGGCGGACCTGCGCGGCGCCATCATGGTCGGCGCGGTCGAGCGGGTACGGCCCAAGATGATGACGGTGGTCGCCATCATGGCCGGTCTCGTCCCGATCCTATGGAGCACCGGCTCGGGCTCGGAGGTCATGCAGCGCATCGCCGTGCCGATGATCGGCGGCATGGTCTCCTCCACCGCGCTGACCCTCGTGGTGGTCCCCGCCGTCTACGCGCTCGTGAAGGGCTGGACGCTGCCGCCGGGCAACCAATCCCAGGCGACGGCCGTCGAGGAGCCGACACATCACCGGGTCGCCGCCGAGTAGCGACGCCGGCGCCCCAACCTGCATCGAAGGAGCAACTCATGCCGTCACCGGCCCGCAAGGCCGTCCTCTACCGGATGGTCACGCCCGAGCACACCTGCCCCTACGGCCTGAAGGCCAGGGACCTCCTCGAACGCCAGGGCTTCGCGGTCGATGACCATTGGCTGACCACGCGCGAGGAGATCGACCGGTTCAAGGACGAGCACCACGTCAAGTCGACGCCGCAGACCTTCATCAACGGCGAGCGGGTCGGCGGCTTCGACGATCTCCAGCACCACTTCGGCAAGGCCGCCAACGACCCGAGCAAGCCGACCTACACGCCCGTCATCGCGGTGTTCTCGATGACGGCGCTGATGGCCCTGGCGGCGAGCCACGCCGTCTACGGCACCCCGTTCACGATGCGCGCCGCCGCGTGGTTCATCGCATTCAGCATGTGCGTGCTCGCCCTCTTGAAGCTGCAGGACGTGGAGAGCTTCTCCTCGATGTTCCTGGGCTACGACCTGCTGGGACAACGCTGGGTCCGCTACGCTTACGCCTACCCGTTCCTGGAGGGCATCGCCGGCGTGCTGATGGTCGCGGGCGCCCTGAACTGGATCTCGATCCCGGTGGCTCTGTTCATCGGCTCGGTCGGGGCGGTCTCGGTGTTCAAGGCGGTCTACGTCGACAAGCGGGACATCACGTGCGCCTGCGTCGGCGGGTCGAGCAAGGTGCCGCTCGGCTTCGTCTCGCTCACCGAGAACGTGATGATGGTCGCCATGGCCCTCTGGATGCTGGCGGTGCACCATTGAGCGCCGCCTTCGCCGCACCGGGCTGGCTCCACGCCCTCTCCGTCGCGTCCCTCTTGCTGGGTGCCGCGTGCTCGCTCGTGTTGTCGGTGCAGGTGATCCGGCACCCGCAGCACATGACGGTGATGAACGTCGTGTGGCCGGTGTGCGCCCTGTTCGGCACGCTCGCCGTGGTCTGGGCCTACTTCCGCTACGGGCGGCTCGGCACGATGGAGGCGCACCACCAGGCGATGGAGCGAAACGAGAAGCCCCCCAACATGACGCAGACGCCGTTCCCGGTGATGGTCGGAACGGGGGCGCTCCACTGCGGCAGCGGCTGCATGCTGGGCGACGTCGCCGCCGAGTGGCTGGCCTTCCTGGTGCCGGCGGTGGCGGTCTGGTTCGGCTGGCACTCGCTGTTCGAGGAGAAGATCTACGCGGTCTGGGTGCTGGATTTCGTCTTCGCCTACGCGCTCGGCATTGTGTTCCAGTATTACGCCATCGTGCCGATGCGGGGGCTCTCGCCGGGCGAGGGACTGGTCGCCGCGATCAAAGCCGACACCCTGTCGCTGATATCGTGGCAGGTTGGCATGTACGGCTTCATGGCCTTTGCTCAGTTCGTCCTATTCCCGCACCTCGTGGGGGACCGGGCGCCGGTGAACTCGGTCGAGTTCTGGGCCGCCATGCGGGTCGCAAAGGTGGCGGGCTTCCTGACCAGCTACCCGGTGAACTGGTGGCTCGTCAGTGCCGGCATCAAGGAGCGGATGTAGGTCGGAGGTCTGCTTTATGAGTTTGAAGCCCAAGAGCTGACCGGCGGGAAACCACCCATCACAGACGTTCATACAGGCTATCTAGAACGGCGGGATCTGGCCGAAAACGGCCCGTCCGCTTCGGGAACGGTGGGATGATGAAGCAGACGCGCTGCTTCCGTGCCATTGCTGCCCCTTTGGAGGTCGGGTCGGCCCACCTATAGTCGGAACTGGCGTTCCTCACGGATCGGAGCCAGCCATGAACACAATCACGCGCCGCACCTTCGGCCTCTGCTGTGCCAGTCTCGCCACAGCTTCGCTGCCCGCATCAAGCGCGCCATCTCCTACAATCACGCTCCCGGACGGCACGGCGGTCCCCTCGCTCGGGCAGGGCTCGTGGCATCTCGGCCAAGGTCGACACTCGCCGGCTGCAGAAGAGGAAGCGCTGCGCCTCGGCCTTTCGCTCGGGATGACGCTCATCGACACGGCGGAGGTCTATGGCGATGGCAGGGCCGAGCAACTCGTCGGACGCGTGATCGCCGGGCAGCGCGAACGCGTCTTCCTAGTGTCGAAAGTTCATCCGGCGCACGCCACGGCAGCGGGCATCCTTAGCGCCTGCGCCGCGAGCCTGTCGCGCCTCGGCACGGATCACCTCGACCTCTACCTGCTTCATTGGCGCGATGGGGTGAAGGATCTGACAGAGGTCGTCGACACGTTCGAGCGGCTATGTGCCGACGGCCATATCCGCCGCTGGGGCGTCTCGAACTTCAGCGTCACCGACATGGATGACCTGTTCCGTGTCGCGTCCGGGAAGCGCTGCGCGACCAATCAGGTGGCCTACAGTCTGGTTGATCGGAAAGCCGAGCGCGAACTGCTTCCCTGGTGCGCACAGCACCGCATGCCAATTATGGCCTATTCTCCGCTTGGTGGTCAGAGCTCTGAAGTCCTGCGGCACCCGGCCGTGCTGCGGGTTGCCTCGGCGCATGAGCGGGCGCCAGCGGCCGTCGCCTTGGCGTGGGTGCTGCGCCGGGGACAAGCCATCGCAATCCCGGAATCGGGTTCGCCCTCTCACGTGCGGGAGAACGCGGCCGCCATGACTCTGGAGTTGACCTCCGAGGAGTTGCAGTCCTTGGATGCGGCTTTCCCCGCCTAAGGCTTTCATGAATTCTTCCTCGCCACGGCAATCAGGAGGTGGTCGAACTTGGAGCGCCCATACGTGAGGCCCACATAGACTTGCCCGGTCTCGGCACCTCGGCCGCGCGGCAGGGTGTCATGCGGGAAGCTGTCGAGAGCGGGGCCACATCTTACTTGAGCCAAAGAGCCGTTTGCTCCCGTGCGGCAACCTGAACCGAGGAGTCGTTATGGCACTTGTCACGTACCAGATCGTCGAGCACGATGGGGGTTGGGCCTACAAGGTTGGAGATGTGTTCTCCGAGACCTTCCCAACCCGGCGCGACGCTCATGCGGCCGCTGCACGTGCCGCGGCGGAGCAGCGAGCCCCGGATGACGATACGGTGATCAGCTACGAGGATGAGCAGTATCAATGGCACGACGAGACCGTGCGAGGAAGTGATCGGCCGCAGACGAATGTAGAAGACTGATCGTGATAGATCGCAGCCTGCGGTGTGCTTTCTGGAGTGTCCGCGGCCGGCTCGATCAGCAGGCATGGGGCAACCGACGACCTGTTCTGCGCCTGAACGAAGATGATTAACCAGGTGTGCGCCAAGCGGCTCGCTGGGAATGTGGCAGAAGCTTGACCGTACGCGGCGAATCGGATCTATTGACTGTGACGCTAGAGTCACAACCGTGATCGCGTCCAGAGGGGGCGTACTATGTGCGCACGCAAGGTCTTCTACATCTTCAGCAGAGTCGGTCGAGCCAACGAGTTTTGCGCGGTTCGGCAGGACCAGCCGATCCCGAGCTTCCTAGATGGCGTGAGCTGGGAGTTCTCCAGAATTGTCAACGTCCCAGTCGAGAAGCTGCTGGGCTTCGATCCCGAAGATGCCGACGCTGCCACGCGGAAAGCGGGTGTGCACTACTTCCAGCGCGAGTTCAGCTTCGCCGTCAGCTGGCGGGATCTGGAAGCGGCATGAAGTTGAGTCTCACGCCGTCTGAATCGCGCTCACCCGGCGCGGAGAAGTGGCAAAGTCCTGTGAGCACAGGGACGCCGTCTGGTCGTCCACAAGCTTGGCCAGCGACACTGGATATTGCGGCGGTTCGCTCTGACTGGGTCGCCGCCCTCCTTTGAAATCTGCGAAGGCGCAGCAATCGTGCAAGGATGGTCAAGGTCGCTCGCGGGGCGGCACAGCCCGCCGTCGAGGCCGCCGTCACGTCCTGCCTCGAGGCCTGCACTTGCTCCCTTCGATTGCCGCGCGAGCCTGACGGGGCACTCGTCGAACTCGCTCCACTCAGCGCAACTCGTGCCTCTCGATCTTGAAGAACTCGGTCTCGGACTGCGCGACGACGTCGCTTCCGCGTGGTCAGCGGTCGAAATTGGTGCCGGCGTGCATGCTGGCGGCTGACCCAACGAGCCGCGGGTGCAAACTCCTGACTCTCAGGAGAATAGTAAATCGCGAGCAGAGCTGCGCCGTTCTGCACAGCTGACGTGGGTCAGTTTGCGCGCGATGCGACCTAGCTTCTGACTAGCTACCAAACTTATCGAGGTTTAGCACCTCGCGAGTTCGTCAGGCCGCCGATTGAATGCTCAGCTTGCGCAGCCTCCGGCCCTTGATGCGCGTTGGTGATGATGCAGGCTCATTTCCAGTCCGAACCAGCCGTCATGCCGAATTACTCCCGCGCCCGGATCAGCATGGTCCATGTGCAGATCGTTCGACACGGCCTGCGGGATAAGGACGTGCTGCAGGCTATGCAGAGCGTCCCGCGCGAGGCATTCGTCGAGCTGGGCTTCGAGGAGTTCGCGTATGAGGATCGGCCGCTGCCCATCGGCGACGGCCAAACGATCTCGCAGCCCTACATCGTCGCCCTGATTATTGAAGCCGCTGAACTCGGGCCACGCGATCGTGTGCTGGAAGTGGGGGCGGGCTTTGGCTACGCGGCAGCTGTCGCGAGCCGTATCGCCGAGAAGGTCTACGCGATCGAACGTCACCCATCGCTGAGTGATGCCGCGCAGCGGCGCTTCAAGCGGCTCGGCTACGGCAACATCAAGCTGCGCGTCGGCGACGGCACGAGAGGCTGGCCGGAGGTCGCCCCGTTCGATGTGATCTTGGTCTCCGCGGGCAGCCCAGGAGTGCCGCGAGCGTTCAGGGAGCAGCTCACGATAGGCGGTCGCCTCGTCATCCCCGTCGGCGACGCGCACGAACAGCGGCTCCTGAAGCTCACCCGCAGGGGCGAGCGTGACTACGAAAAAGAGGAGTGCGGTGCCGTCAGGTTCGTGCCGCTGATCGGTGAACAGGGCTGGGTGGAGGACGGCCGATTTCCGGCTTCCGATCACTTGTCTGTCCAGTCCCACGGCAAAAGCGTACCAGGGATCAACGCGGACGCATCCGAGCCACCTCCCGACATCGACGATCAAGCTGGCGGCATGAGGTGGCTTTATACGCACTGGCACAGCCGGCTACGTTTTCCCGTGAAGCGTGCATCTGAGAGTTCGGTCGAGCGCAGCATACCGGTGCAGACACTTGAGCAGGTGCAGTAAGCCGGATGGGTGCAGAGCCGCAAAACGATCCAACGTATCCAGACGGGGTAAGCTATCCGCCAGCACCCTGGCACCTCTACGGCACCGCCTACCTCTCGCTGTGGCAAATCAGAGCCTCACGTCTGCCGGAGGCCAGCCTGTCACGAGATGTGCGGCCCAGGACGGTGCTCGGACGCGTYTTGGTTGGCACCGCCTTCGCTGTTTACGAGCCTAGCGGCATGTTGGCCTATGATGAGTTGCTGCTGGCGGTGCAGGTGTGCGGCAGCCCCCTGTCGGTGAGCGTGCCCTTGATCTGGGTTGATCATCCGGCCTCAGTAGCGGGAGCCCGCGCGCTGTGGAGCATCCCCAAGCAGGAAGCCGCCTTCGAGGTGCGGCGGGATCACCCCGCCGAGGAATCCGACTTCGAGGCGAGAGCATTGACAACACAGGGACTGCCGCTCGCGCACCTTCAATTTCGGAGTCGAGCGACGATCCCCGGGCGATGGCCCGTCCGCACCAGTGTCGTGCAGCATCCACTGAACAATGGCGGTGGCTGCAAGCCCCAAGTCACCGAGGCAAGGGCTTGGGCGCGGGTCTCGTTTGGGGCGGCGACCTGGAACTTTCCACGTCCGGGGCCGCTCAGGTTCCTTCGCGGGCGCAGCCCACTCACGAGCCTTCGGCTGACCGACATGTCGCTCCGGATCGGCTCATCCTGAACCGAAAAGTCCTCTCGGACGTCACGCTTCTGGGCAGTCTAATCGGGTGGACCTGAACGACCGATGGTGGCCGAAAGCAGCCTGTCCGCTTCGAAGGAGTACCATTGAAAAAACGGACGGGCTCCTATCGACCCGACGCGGTCATGCCGCGATACGGATTGCTTTCCTGCTAGCAGACACTCCACTAGCCCGATGCGGATCAATCGAGCCGAATTGGCTGATCTCGGGACCTTTCTCGCCATCGCGCGCCACCGCAGCTTCCGGCGAGCGGGTCTGGAGCTTGGCGTCAGCGCCTCCGCTCTCAGCCATGCGCTCAAGGCGATGGAGGCGCGCCTCGGCGTCCGCCTTATCAATCGCACCAGCCGCAGCGTCAAACTAACCGCAGCGGGGGAAGATCTGCTGGCTTCCCTGGATGCTCCGTTCGCGGCGATCGGCTCAGCGCTCGACGTGCTCAACCTGCACCGCGAACCGACGAAGGCGACCGGCCGGATCCGCCTCAACGTGCTCGAACATGCGAGCACTTTGCTGCTCGCCCCCGTCCTACCTCTCTTCCTCGACCGCCACCCGTTGATCGAGGTCGACGTCAGGGTGTCCAACGATCTGCTCGATGTCGTGGATGCCGGCGCCGATGCAGGGATCCGCTACGGCGGTACCGTCCCTCAAGACATGATAGCCCAGCGCCTGTCCGCCGACCTGCGCTGGGTCGTGGTCGGTGCTCCAGCTTATCTCGATCTGCACGGCACGCCTGATCATCCGAGCGACCTCGCCGCTCACCAATGCCTACGCATCCGCCTCGGCGACGAGAGCCTCTATCGGTGGGAGTTCGAGAGGGCGGACGAGGCTCTCGCTCTGGACGTCCCTGGCGCGGTGACGCTCGACAACACGCAGTTCGCCCTTTCGCTCGCGGCAGCAGGCGGCGGCCTCGCCTACATCCCGGAGGCGTGTGTCGAACCTGCGGTCACCCGCGGCGAGCTTCGCGTCGTGCTGGCGGATTGGGCTCCATTGGGAACCGGCTTCCACGTCTACTACCCCGGCCGTCGCCAACTGCCGACGGGATTGCGGCTTCTCATCGACCTGATCCGTGAGGTGAAGCCGCTCGGTCTGTAGCGGTCGCGCCGTTCACCGATGAGCATCGCTCATCGTTCCGTTGAGGGACGAACGGCTGATCGGCGACCGGCGCAATGTCTACGTCTGGCTCATTGAGGTCAGCCGAGAGATCGAGACATGCGCCGTTTCAATGGGAAAGTCGCCTTCATCACGGGCGCGGCCAGCGGCATCGGACACGCCGCTGCCATCGCGTTCGCGCGGGAAGGCGCGAAGGTCGCAATCACCGACCGTACCGAAGCTGCGCTCAATCAGCTTCGCGCCGAGATCGAAGCGGCAGGCGGCGAGGTCCTAGCGATCCGGTGCGACGTGTCGGTGCCGGAGGAGGTCGAGGCAGCAGTCGCTAAAATCGTCGAGCGGTTCGGCCGCGTCGATTGCGCCTTCAACAATGCCGGCGTCGAGAACAAGGCCGCCCCCGTCCACGAGATCGCCCTCGACGAGTGGGACCGCATTCTCGACATCAACCTGCGCGGCACGTTCGTGTGCATGAAGCACGAGATCGCGCAGATGCTGCGCCAGGGCAGCGGCGTGGTGGTCAACACCTCGTCCGGCGCTGGCATCAGAGGCGTGGCAGGCGGCGCGAGCTACGCCGCTTCCAAGCACGCCCTCATCGGCCTTACCAAGTCGGCCGCCCTTGATTATGCCAAGGCGAACATCCGGGTGAATGCCGTCCTGCCCGGAAACATCGAAACGCCGATGATGGACCGCTTCACCGGCGGCGACATCCAGAAGGCGATCGACCTTGAGCCGGTCGGGCGGCTCGGCAAGCCTGAGGAGATTGCCGAAGCCGTTCTGTGGATGTGTTCAGACCTCGGCGCGTTCGTCACGGGCGCTTCGATCTCGGTCGACGGCGGCTGGTCGCTCTGACGCGCGTTACTGAAATTGACGAAGGATGGATCCCATGGAGATCAAGCGCAGCGGAAGTCAGCCTTCGGGCGCGGGGCCGTCCGACTGGTTCACCGGCACGGTGCGGATCGACCCACTCCACGGCGCGCCTGATCCTGCCCGCGTCGCGATGGCGAGCGTGACGTTCGAGCCGGGCGCGCGGACGGCGTGGCACACGCATCCGCTCGGCCAAACGCTGATCGTCACATTCGGACGCGGATGGGTTCAGCGCGAGGGCAGTCCGATCGAGGAAATCGCGCCGGGCGACGTGGTCTGGTTCGAGCCGAACGAGAAACATTGGCACGGGGCCACTGCGACGACGGCGATGACGCATATAGCGATCCAGGAGCGTCTGGACGGCAAGGCCGTGACATGGATGGAGCAGGTCACCGAAGGGCAGTATTCCGGGTCTTGAGCTTGGGCCGCAAGGTCCGCTTTTAGCGATACGACGCCGAGAGCGGACCGGTGAGTTTCCACCCATCTGAGACGTTCGTCGCTGCCCGTGGACGCGACCGGACCTGGCCGTTAGCTGCCGGTCCGCTTCTGAGAAGGTCCGCACGAAAAGCAAACGGCCTGCTACCGACCCAAGCCGGCCGCCTAGATCGCCATGCGGGCTTCCCATAAGCAGCCATTCGACGGCCCTTCGGCAACTTCGGCTCGGGATGGGAAACGAACTGCCGGCTTCCGCCGCGCATGAGGCATCCGAGATTTAAAACATTCCGTTTGGATTGGCCGAAGCATCTGGCAGGATCTGCAAAACATCCCAGTGCTCAACGATCAGGCCATTCTCATCTAGGCGAAAAATATCTATGGCCGCATAGTCGTGGTCGCCCGGCCAGTGCTGAAGGCAGTGCAGCACAACCAGATCGCCCTCGGCAATTGCCCGCTTGACCTCCACTCGCTTGCCCGGCCACTCGCGCGACATTCGCTCGAAATAGGCAATGAAGCCGTCCTTGCCCGTGGCCACATGTGGGTTGTGCTGAATGTAAGTGGCGCCGGCATAACGCTCGATAGCCTCGCGCGGACGACAAGCGTTGAACATCAGCTCATAAAACGTGATCACATTCGCTTTGTTCTGCGCGAGATCCGGCATGCCGTCTGCTTATCACACTGGGAGAGCCATAGGCTTTCGATGAACGGGAGCACGTCGCGGCAGAGCAAGCAAGTGCTTGGAGGTGGACGTTTCGATCGCCCGCAATCGGTCGTGAGTAGTACCCTCGCTGACGTCCGCTTCGATGCATCCGCCATCCAAAAGCGGATAGGCAGAGATCCACCCATCTGAGACGCACACGCGGGCGCTGAGCGGTGACCGACGTTGGCCGGAAGCGGACGAGGCCTGGAGATCGAGCTAGCGCGCCCGCCACAGCGCCCCAGCGTGTCACAGGTTGGCAAGGCTGAGGGCTAGCAGGAGCCACCGCATGGTACCCGCGCCCGACGTGTCGCCCAAGACCGCCGACCCGACACGGGGGCACACCATCGACGCGATGCCACTGAACGCCGCAATCTGCGAGCCCGCGCGCGGCGGCGCCTTCGGGGCTGGGCCGAACTGGATCCGGGGCTACGCAATCAGCGGGGATCGGGCCGTCGTCCGCGTCGACATCTCCGGCGACGGCGGGCGAAGCTGGACCCAGGCCGACCTGAAGCACGACCCCGAGGCGCCCTTTGCCTGGACTTTCTGGGCGGCCGAACTCCACCTGCCCTGGGTGAGCACGAGTTCGTCGTCCGGGCCTGGGACATGGCGGGACAGAGGCATTCAGCGCTGCCCGACGACACCTGGAACCACAAGAGCTATCTCTGTGCCGGCTGGCATCGGGTGCGGGTGAGCGTCACCTGACGCTCAGGTCTTCGGCACATCCATGCCCCGCTTGACCGCCGGACGCTCACCGACCCGCTCCAGCCAGGTGTGCACGTTCGGGACGGCGTCGAGCGTGTTCACGAGCGCCGCCTTTAGGAAGGTCGTGGCCGCCAGGGTCCAGGCGTAGCAGGCGATGTCGGCGATCGAGTACTCCGCGCCCGCGAGGTACGGCCCCTCGCCGAGACGCCGGTCCATGACGTGCAGCAGGCGGTCGGCCTCGTCGGTGAAGCGCTTGATGGCGAGCGGCGCCTTCAGGTCGGAGCGCACCGCGAAGAAGCCGAGCTGGCCCAGCATAGGCCCGAGACCGCCGATCTGCCAGTGCAGCCACTCCAGGGCCTTGTAACGGGCGGGGCCGGACGGCGCGAGGAAGCGCCCAGTTTTCTCCGCGAGATAGGTCAGGATCGCGCCGCTCTCGAACACGGATACGGGGCCGCCCTCCGCCTCGTCGTCGACAATGGCCGGGATCTTGTTGTTCGGCGAGACCTTCAGGAAGTCGGGGGCGAACTGCTCGTCCTTGCCGATGTTCACCGACACGACCGTGTAGGGCAGGCCGCACTCCTCCAGCATGATCGGGATCTTGCGACCGTTCGGGGTCGACCATGTGTACAGCGTGATCATCAAGCGCTCCCCACCGACGAGTCCGGACATCCCTAGCGCAACGTTGGCGACTCGCCAGGCTTCAACTGGGGGTCGCCCCCATCGGGGCCGCCGAGGGAGACGTGATCGTTCAGGCGACCCAGATGTTCGAAGACGTGCTCGAAGGCGTTTGTCACCGCCTGCTCAAAGGAACCGTCGCCCTTACCCTGCGCGTCTCTGAGGGCGCTGAGCAGGGCGCGATGCTTCTCGGTATCGCTCGACATGGCATATCCTCCGGAGCGGCGTGAGCGGCGGTTCGGTAAGCCAATTGCCACGGTCCTCGCCGGTTCCTGCGCATGAGCGACGACGCGTTCACCGCGGACGAAGGGCTCCCCCAACATTGATTTGCCCGAAGTTCCGCGACTAACGTCGAGAGCGCGAAGAAGGCGGGCTCGGGCGCCCGCGCCAGCGCCGGAACGTCCCGCCAGGGCAGAGCTGCATCGGCCCTCGGGCTCTGCCTCGACGACCGATGGCCAGGCCCTCCCGGCCCGATGCATGTTCGCTTACCACCTCGCCGGGGGATCGCTGCCGATGCCGAACCCAGTCCAGTCGGCCTTTCGCACCCTCGCCGAGGGCGGCGTGGGTCTGATCGCGGCCTGCAACCGGCTGCGCCTGCCTGGAACGCGCAACCCCTTCGTGATCGGCGTTCACGCACCGATGCGGGAGGAGCTGTCGCTGCAGGACCTGCCCGTGATTGGGGCGATCCCGCCCGGGCTCGACGGCCTCTACCTCAAGATGGGAGCCAACCCCGTCCGCCGGGTTTCACGCGGCCACGACTGGTTTCTCGGCGACGGCATGGTGCACGGTCTCGCGATCGAGGCCGGCAAGGCGCTGTGGTACCGCAACCGCTGGATCCGCTCGCGCACGGCTGCCGCGGCGCTCGGCCGACCGGCCGCGCCGGGTCCGCGACGGGGCGGCAACGACACCGTCAACACCAACGTCGTCGAGCTCGGCGGCCGGATCTTCGCCTTGGTGGAGGCCGGCAGCTTCCCCGTCGAACTCGCGCGGAACCTGGAGGAGCAGCGCTACAATCCGTTCGACGGGACGCTGGCCGGATCGTTCACCGGTCATCCGCACCGCGACCCGCTGACCGGCGAGACCCACGCGATCGCCTACGACGGCCGCGTCTGGGACAGCGTTCGCCACGTCGTCGTCGCACCGACGGGGCGGGTCGTGCGGGACGTGCCGATTTCAGTCGAGCACGGCCCCTGCATCCACGACTGCGCCATCACGGCCCGCTTCGTCATCGTGCTCGACTTGCCCGTCACCTTCTCGTTCGCGGCGCTCCTCGCCGGCTACCGCTTCCCGTTCCGCTGGAACCGCGCCCACAGGGCCCGGGTGGGCCTCCTCCCCCGGCAGGGCGATGGCACCGACATCCGCTGGTGCGCGGTGGATCCCTGCTTCGCGTTCCACGTCGCCAACGCCTACGACGACGCGGACGGGCGGGTGATCCTCGACTTGGTCACCTACGATACGGTGTTTACCGCGGTCGAGGGTGGGCTCGACAGCCCGGGCCGGCTCGAACGCTGGACGGTCGATCCCGCCACGGGGCGGGTCGAGCGGCTGGTGCTCGACCCCGCGGCGCAGGAATTCCCCCGCATCGATGAGCGGCGTCTCGGGCAGCGCCACCGCTACCTCTACACGGTCAGCGTCCCCGCCGACGGCAACACGCAACTGGCTGGTGCAACGCAGCTCTACAAGCACGACCTGAAGACGGACGCACGCGACGCGCACGATTTCGGTCCCGGGCACATCCCGGGAGAGTTCGTCTTCGTGCCGGCGCGCTTCGGTGCCGGTGAGGACGAGGGCTGGCTCGTCGGACTCGTCATCGACACGGTCAGCGACACGACCGAGTTCACCGTGCTCGATGCGCGAGCGTTCGCAGCGCCCCCCATCGCCCGGATCCGCCTCGGACACCGGATCCCGCCGGGCTTTCACGGCAACTGGTTCCCGATGCGTGCCCCGGCTTGACCAGCTGATAACGTGCGGATTGCCGTGATGGCGATCGGCACACGCGAACCGGCACGGACACTCCATCGGGACCGACCGACGCTCGGTGCCTTACGCCGCGGCGGCCCATCCGATCACCGCCGTCAGGGGATCGCCGGGTCCTCCCTCGGGCTTGAGGACACGTCCTTCGATGCGAGCGAAGCCGGCGCGTTGTAAGTACAAAGAGATGAGCCGGGTATGCCCCGCGCCGTCCAAGGCGTTCCAGATGGCGACCGCCTTGGTCGGGAAGCGGCGGTTCGAGAAGCAGATCACCGCCGGGGCACCGGGGCGCAGCACACGCGCGATCTCGGACATGACGGCCACGGGTCGCTGCAGATACTGCACCGAGACACAGATAAGCGCGCCGTCGAGGCAGGCCGTGTCGAGGGGCAAGCGCGGCTCGGCGTTGAGATCCTGGACGAAATGCCGGGTCAGGCGCGGGGTGGCGGCGAGTTCTGCTGCGTTCAGGCCATGGCCGGTGACGCTGGCATAGGCGACCTCGTCCGGCAGGTGGCTGACCCAGCTCGACATCAAATCGAGGATCTTGCCGCCTGCCGGGACGATCTCCCTATAGAGCTCGGTCACGGTTGCGATCGCAGCGTCATCGATATGGGTCACAAAGCGCGGCTGTGCGTAGAAAACGGGATCGGGTTCACGGTCGTGCTTGGCGAATGCTTCCGGTGGGAGGTTCGGCAACTCCTGAGCCATCGTCGCGCCTGCCTCCGGATCGACCGGGCGCCGACCTCGACAGAAGGCGCCCGAACTGTGGCCTAGATGCGGACAAAGAAAGTGCTCAGCTCACTTCTCGGGTAGTCGTCCACGTTGCCGCATATGGCCGTAAGCGGAAAGGCTGCTTCTGAGTAGGGTCGTCACAGAAGCGGACCAATCACCACCGATCCATGTCCGCCGTACCGACAGCCCCAAAATAGCCAGTGCAGCTCGTCGGCTCTGCAGTGTGGGAAGGCTACACTCAGGATTGACGCCGAATAGCCTAGGAGCCGCGGTTGGCGCGGCCTTAACGCTGCGGCGCGTCGAGCCAGCCGGGCGCTGTCAGGGTAGGCCTTCGCGAGTGGTCAGCACGTCGAGCCGATACTTGTCCGTGCAGGTCTGATGATGGACGCGCAGGAACGCACTCGCGTCTTCGATGAAGCGCTCGGCTGCCTCGTCGCCGGCCAGCGGATAGTGAGTTTCGCCCGTCCAGTGAACCAGCATGACGTCACCACCAGGCCGCAGGCAGCCCTGCACCCGCTCGGCCAGACGCCGCACGTCATGCGCATCGAGGTAGTAGACGACCTCCGACAGCGGGATCAGGTCGAACGAACCCTCTGGCCATTGACCTGGCACCTGCGCGAGTTCGAAACGGACGTGGGGCAAGTCCCTGCATCGCCCGCGCGCCCGCGCCAGGGCACGCTCGGCCAAGTCGAGGCTCACGAGGGCATCGCACCGCTTGGCCAGCGTTTCGCTCAGCACGCCGATGGAGCAGCCGACTTCCAGGGCGGAGGCGTACCGGGTCCGCGGCAGGGCGTCGAGAGTGGCCTCGTACTTCGCTCGCTCGTAGTCGCTGGTCTCGAAATCCCAGGGGTCCGGGTTTTTGGCGTACCGCTCGTCGAAGTAGCTCGGCGGCAGGGAACGGGCGTACCGGGTCATCACGCGGCGCCCGCCTCGAAGAGTTCGCCCGCGGCGCCGCGGGCTTCCAGTATCTCCGCGGCCGCCGTCGTGAGCGCCCGGTCAGGCGCCGGCTGGCGCAGGTAGGTGGCCAGGTCGCGCGAGAGCCGCTCTAGAGGGTGCCCGCACAGGAAGCCCTGCAGGCCGACTGACCGCTGCGCGAGTTGCAGCACGTCTAGGCCGGCCCTCTCAACCGCGAGCCGCGCGAGGTTGACGAAGGCGACGACGCGGTCGGGTGCGAGTTCGTCCTCGGTGACGACCCGGGCGGCGCGCTCGACCCACCCTCGCGCGCTCTCGACCGCGATGGCACCCTCACCGAGGCGGGCGAGCTGGTGCGGGTCGCCGCCCCGGCCGGTCGCGGCCAGGTGCCCCCGCCACGCGTCGAACACCGCCTCGATGCCCCCGAGTTGCACCGCCGCGAAGCGCCACGCGCCGCCCGAGAACGTCGGCTGGCGGTGGTAGTCGTCCCAAGCGCCCAGGATTTCCTCGTCGGTGACCGCGATGTCCTCAAAGTCGACGGTGCCGGTCGCGGATGCACGCATCCCGTGGGCTCGCCATCCGTTCAGGTCGGCGCGCGTGCCCGGCTCAAGCGGCACGACTAGCATCAACGGCGGCGCGCCCGGCTCCCGCTTGACCGTCACGAGGGCACGGGTGACGAAGCCGGCGCCCGACGCGAACGTCTTCACGCCGCGAAGCCGGCGGTCCTCCCCCAGCCGCAGGCAGTCGCCGGGCGCATCGGTGTTCCAGACCCCGAACAGGTGCCCAGCGCGCGCATCCGAGAACAGGCCCGTCGCCTGCGCGAGCGTACCGTATCGGGCGATGAGCTGGAGCGCGTTGACGTGCCCCTCGTAGATGCGACCGAGCGCGAGGCTGCCGTACCCCACGAGCCGCAGAACCGTCCCTAGGTCGCACGCGTCCGGGTCTTCTCCGAGGCCGACGCCACCTTCAACGGAGGGAATGGGCGCGGCGAGCAGGCCGAGGCGAGCGAGGTCGGCGACGTCCTGCGCAGGGAAGCCGTCGTCGCGGTCCTGTCCGTCCGCGCGTGCCGCGGCCGCCGTCGCCACCTGCCTAGCGGCCGCGACCGCGTCGTCGGCCGAGCTGATCGGGATACTCAGGTCCATCCGCCTTCCTCCCGTCAGGCCGCCGCGGCGGCAATCTCCTCGACCGTGCGTCCGGTCACGACCGAACGCGGCTGTTCCGCCAGAATGTCCGGGTCGTCAGGTCCGCGGGCGGCCGCGTCGCGCGACTTGACCAGCAACCAGGAGACATGCCGCTCGCGGGGCCGAGGTTTCATCCGCGTGAGACGCCACCGTCCCGAAAGCTTCTCGCCGTGCAGCGTGAAGGCGAGCGAGCCCGCCCCGAGCGCCGCCTCGGGATCGCCGTCCGGCGCCCAGGTGCCGCGGTCCCAGAGCAGCACAACGCCGGCGCCGTAGTTGCCCGGCGCGATCACGCCCTCGTAGTCGGCGTAATCCAAGCCATGGTCCTCGACCTCGATGGCCAACCGGCGTTCGCCAGCGACGAGGCTCGGGCCGCGCGTGACCGCCCAGCTCTTCAGGACGCCGCCGAGTTCCAGCCGAAAGTCGTAGTGCAGCCGGCGGGCGGCATGCTTCTGCACGCGGTATATCAGGGTGCCTGCCTCACGCATCGCCGGTGCGCTCAATGCACCCAGGGGCTCGTCCGTTCGTAAGGGGCCTGCCTTCCACGGCGCGGACCGCCCGCGCGAGTCGTCCCGCGCCGCGCATCAGGAGGAGGACCGTGCTCGCCAAGCGGGTTTGCCTCGGTATCTCGCGCGGGCGAAGCGGGCAGTAGGTCAGGCAAGGGCTCTTGGCCTCGACCGCTGCGAGGATGGCGCAGAGCGTCGGCAATCGTGCGATGGTCCGCGCTTCGTCAGCTCGGATGCCGAGCCATGGCGCCCAGGAATGGACGCGGTCTAGCCGCCCGGATGCATGAAGCCGCCGCAGCCGGCGCCGCCAGGCGTACCGGAACAGGGCCTGGGGCAACGGCTCCAGACGTGGGTCGCACGGGCTCTCCGGCACTTCGCAGCGCAGCTTCATCGTGTCGGCCGCCCCGCCCGGCGCCCGCCCGTCGAGCCGACCCGACGTGACCACGAGGATGCCGGGGTCGTGCCGAACCCTCGCGTCGCTCGATAGCAGCGAGGACACGAAAGCCTTGTCCTCGCCGACCGCAAGCGGCGGCATGCCCCCGACCCGCCGGTAGGTGCCAAGCCTGACTGCCAGTGTCGCCCCGGAGGTCGTCCAATGACGCGGCCAGGGATCGTGTGGGACCGGGTCGATCAGGGCCTCAAGCTCGATCAGTCGTGCCTCGTAGCCGCCTTCGCGGCTCCCCCGCTCGTGCAGCGCGGCAGGCAGGCGCGCCGCGTCGGCCTCGTCGAGGGCGATCCGGCCGGCCACCGCGTCGACCCCGTCCGCGACTGCCGCAAGGTTGCGGGCGACCCAATCGGCCGGCACCCGGCTGTCCGCGTCGGTGGTCAGTATGAGGCCATCGAAGGGCTCACCCTCGTCCAGCCAGTCGGCGGCCGCCTCCATTGCCTCGCGCCGAGCCCAACCGGCGTTCGCGCCTACGAACGTGCGCTCTATCACCCGGACGGGGATGCATAGCGAAGGTCGCAGGGCTGCGACCACGTGTGCCGTCTCGTCGGTGCAGTTGTTGAGGAACAGCACGACGCCCAGCCCGCTTGCCCCCATGCCTCGCTGGGCGGCCAGCGCCTCCAGGCAGGCGCCGATCCGCTCTGCCTCGTTCCGGACCGGAATGGCGACCACGCATCGGAGCGCTGGCGCCAAGTTCGAGCTCCCGCAAGCGTTCCCAGTCTCCATGTCGCGACGGTCTCCGGCGGCCGCTTCAGGCTTGCCGGCGACCTGAAAAGCTAACCTGGGACAAACGAATGCTTTCCTGGGGTTCAGTGCGACCAATACGACCGCGACCCAGGGCAGCCGATGCAACCAGTCACAAGCCTCCTCGCCCTCAACTTCGCCCTGGCCGGTGCGCGCGAGGGCTTCGGGCCGTTCCTCGGCGTGTACCTGCAGCAGCAGGGCTTCGACCCGGCCACGACCGGCTTCGCCATGGGGCTCGCTGGTCTCGCCGGCCTCCTCGCCACGACGTCGGTCGGCGCGCTGATCGACCACACGACGTACAAGCGTTCCGCCCTGGCCATGGCGGTTCTCGGCATCGCCGCGGGGGCGGTCGCCCTGGTCGCGACGGACAGCCTCTGGCTCATCGGCCTGTCGCAGCTGGTCATCGGCGTCGCCGACACCAGCATCGCGCCTTTGGTCGCGGCCGTGACGCTCGGCATCGTCGGGCAACAAGCCTACGGTCGTCAGGTCTCCCGCAACGAGGCGTTCAACCACGCCGGCAACGCCGCCAACGCCGCCCTGTCCGGCGTGCTCGGCTACGCGCTCGGGCTCGGCTACGTGTCCATCGCCATCGTGGTCATGGCGGTCGCCTCGTGCGGCGTCCTGCTCGGCATCGACAGGGGCACCATCGACCACGGCACGGCGCGCGGCGGCGAACAGGACGGGCGCCCGACGCTGCGCGTCCTGTTCGGGACTAAGCCACTCCTGCTCCTGGCGGCCGCCGTGTTCGCCTACCAGACCGCAAACGGGGCCATGCTGCCGTTCCTGGCGCAGGCGCGCACGGCCGCGGGGGCCGACCCGAGCCTGACCACCGGCGTGATGACCGTAGTCTCGCAGGCGACGATGGTCGGCGCGGCGCTGCTGGCCGCGCGGGCTGCGCAGGGACGCGGGCACGCCGGCGTGCTTTCCCTCGCCCTCGGGCTGGTCGTGGTCCGTGGTCTGCTCGCCGCGTTGGCGACATCCTGGTGGCTGGTCGTCCCGGTCCAGGTGCTCGAAGGCCTGGCGATGGGACTGGGCGGCGTCGCCATCCCGGCGCTCGTGGCCGAGATCATGGATGGCACCGGCCACGCCAATGCCGGCCTCGGCGGCGTCATGACCGCATACGGCGCGGGCGCGACGGTGAGCCCGTTGCTCGCCGGCGTCGTCGCTCAGTACCTCGGCTTCGCGGCCTCGTTCGTCGTCCTGGCCGCCGTCGCCGCCACCGGTCTGGCGGTGTGGATGGTCGGTCGCGGCGCGCTGGGCATGCACGGTCCGGCAGGTCAGACTGGCCGGGCGTCCGCCGAGCCGGCGTGACGGCTGGGATCTGGCAACATGGATGCGCGGACCGGAGCGACGAGGCCCTGGGCTCGCGTCCTGACGGGCTCCCTCCCGGCCTTCGTGCTGCTGCAGGGCTCGCTCTACGCGGCCTACGGCACCGAGTCCCCGTTCCTGCCAAGCCTCCTCGGCGAGCGCGGCCTGGGTCCGGGCGAGATCGGGGTCGCGCTCGCGGCGGGCACGCTGATGCGTCTCGCCGCGGGCCCCGTGGCCGGGCACCTCGCCGACCGCTACGACGCCACGCGGGCCGTGCTCAGCATCGCGGCAACCGCGTCCGGGCTGATTTCCTTCGCCTACCTCGCGGGGTACGGTTTCTGGCCGCTGCTGACGGTGAGCGTCCTGCACGCCAGCGCCATTGCCGCCCTGGCGCCGCTCGCCGACGCGCTCGCGCTCGCCGCCGCGGAGCGCGAGGGCACCTTCACGTACGGCTGGGTCCGGGGCGCGGGATCGGCGGCCTTCGTGCTCGGGACCCTGGCCTCGGGCCTGCTCGTCGCCCGGGCCGGCCTGGCGAGCATCATCGTGTCGAGCGGCCTCCTGTTCCTCGTCATGGCGGTCGCGACGGCTCGCGTACCTTCCGCCCCGGCGCGGGACGCGCTGCCGAGCCTCGGCCTCGGCGGCCTCCGCGAACTCCTGACCCTCGGGCCGTTCCGGCGGATGCTCGTGGTTGCGGCACTCGTCATCGGCAGCCATGCCCTGAACGACGGCTTCGCGGTGATCCGCTGGCGCGAGGCCGGCATAGGCGCGGGCGCGATCAGCCTACTCTGGTCGGAGGCGGTCGCGTCCGAGGTCCTCGTCTTCGTCCTTGCCGGTCCCTGGCTTCTGACGCGCCTGGGGACGGCCCGGGCCGCGATGCTGGCCGCGGGGACGGGCGTGCTGCGCTGGTCGGCCATGGCCGCCACCGCCTCAGTGCCGGTCCTGACCGTCGTTCAGCCGCTGCACGGTCTGACTTTCGCGCTCCTGCACCTCGCCGCCATGCGCCTGATCGCTAGTGCCGTGCCCGCGCGCCTCGCGGCCACCGCACAGACGCTCTACGGCACCCTGGGCCTAGGCGTGGCCTCTGCCGTCCTGACCGCAACGGGCGGGCTTCTCTTCGCCGCCCTCGGCGCCGTCGCATTTTGGGCGATGGCCGGACTGTGCGCCGCGGCCCTACCGCTCACGGTCGGCTTAGGTCGCAAGCCTTCGGCGGGAACTCGCTAACCCTCCCGGGGGATAGCCCAGGCGCACCCTCGCGCGGCCGGAGACCCGTGCCATGTTCATGAAGATCGACAAGCTCCTGACGGAATTGCCGGAGCCGAAGAAGCCCGAGCCGAACGCCGCCGCCGCCCTGCAGGAATTGCTCGGCGGCAAGTACGGCGAGATGTCGACGCTCGGGAACTACATGTTCCAGAGCTTCAACTTTCGCAACAAAGAGAAGCTGCGGCCGTTCTACAGCCTGGTGTCGAGCATCTTCGCCGAGGAGATCGGCCACGTCGAACTCGTCTCGACAGGCATCGCGCTGCTCAACAACGGTCCCGGCAACCCAAAGAAGAACGTCGACATCTCGAAGGCGCCGTTCAAGGACATGCAGGACGTGCGGCTCGCCGGTAGCTTCCTCAGCAACGGCGGCGGTGCCATGCCGATGAACTCTAACGCCGCGTCCTGGAACATGGACATGGTCACGACGACCGGGAACCTAATCATCGACCTGCTGCACAACTTTCACCTGGAGTGCGGCGCGCGCATCCACAAGCTGCGCGTCTACGAGACGATGACCGAACCGACCGGTCGCGAGGTCTGCGGCTACCTTCTCGTGCGCGGCTCGTTGCACGCTCACGCCTACGCCCTCGCTCTGAAGAAGCTCACCGGCGTGGCCATCGAGCAGATGCTGCCAACCCCTAATATCGACCTGTCGCGCATCCCCGAGTGCCAGAAGTACCTGGACGAGGGCAAGCACCGGCGCCTCTACACGTTCAGCCCGGACGATTACGCCGAAGCGGCCGGCGTGTGGTCGAACGACGAGGTCGCGCTTCCGGGCGACCCGCCGGGCAACCTGGAGGTCGTCGACGGCGCGCCCGAGGGCGGCAAGATCCCCGAGCTCGACGGCAACTACGGGGCCTTCGCTCCGGACTACGCGCCGGAGGAGATCTTCGAGATCGCGAGCAAGCTCTACAAGAAGGGTCGCTGACCCTTGCCTATGGCTGGCGCCGATTCCTGGTGCCGGCCCTGTTGAGCGCGTCCATCTAAGTGCGGCCGCGGAACGGCGTTTCCCGCGGCTCACCTTCGAGGGAGGACGCCGCCGCCAGCGGCTTGCCAGCAGCTGCACCGGCCGGACGTGAGGCCTCGGAAGCCGTCGGCGTGGCCGTCCAAAGTCGAGAGGTTAAATCGAAGTCGGCGTTCTCCCGCCGGCCGACCCCAACAAGGTGCCGAACATATTCATCAGCGTCGCTGCGGCTCGATATTAGCCCCGTATACACCGGTATGTTGCATGCTGCGGTCTCAGACTTTCCAGGGCCGCTTCATGCTCTCCGTCGTCGGTTGCCTCGTCGAAAACCATGACCTGCGGCTCGTTGCCCTGGCGGCCGCCAGATGCGCCTTGTCCGCACTGACGACGGTCTGCCTCGCTTGATCAGGTCGAGTGCCTGCCCCACGCTCGGCACCGGCCCAAGCAACTCGACGCCGGCTGCCCGGAGCAACGCGCCACCTGGCTGGCGATCAGGTATTCATCCTCGACGACAAGGACGCGGCGGCCGGACAGAGAAGTGGCAGGTGCAGACATCGGGCTCCGGAAGTGGCGAACCATGGCCTGACCCACGGGGCGGATTGCGCCGGCCCGCATTCAAACATGTCAGAATTTCGGCTTTGCCTCGCAGTGCGGTCTAAGACGCGCGCAATAATCCCGGTACTTCGCCGGAGAGCTCGCGGGCCAGGAAGCCGACGGGGCCGACGGACGCGGCCAGACGCTTGCCGGCCTCGCCGTGGAGGAACACGCCCCACAGGGCCGCGGGCATCGGCGCCAGCCCGCGCGCAAGCAGGCCGACTACGAGGCCGGCCAGGACGTCGCCCGAGCCCGAGGTCGCCAAGCCGACACCGCCTCCCTCGTAGAGCCAGCGGGAGCCTCGCGGATCCACGATCCAGGTTTGAGCGCCCTTCATCACCACTACCGCCCCGAGCAGGTTGACAGCCGCGAGCGCCGCTTCGAGCGGGTCCGCCTCCACCGCCTCCCGGCTCCGGTCCAGGAGCTGGGCCATCTCGCCGGCATGAGGCGTGATCACCACCCGGCCCCCGTGCCGGCGGACGTCGGCGGCATGTCGGGCGAGCCCACAAACCGCGGCCGCGTCGAGGATGAAGGACGCGTCGGGCAGCGCCTCCAGCAACCGCACCGCCAACGCGGTGGTCGGGCCGTCCTCGACCATACCGGGTCCGACCAATAGCGCGTCGCAGCCTTTCGTCACCTTGAGCAGGCATTCCGCGGCGCGCTCGGCATCCACGCCACCCTCCGGCGTCTCGGGCAAGCCAACGACCATGGCCTCTGGCACCGCCAGACCCATCCCGCCGGCCGCGCCCGCGACCGTCGCGATCTTTAGCTTGCCTGCGCCTGCCCGTAGGGCGGCGACGCCGGCCAACAGGGCGGCGCCCGCGACCGAGGCCGAGCCCCCGAACACCAGCGCGCTGCCGCGCTCGTCCTTGCTGCCCGCGTGCGGGACGGGGAGCGGGAAGGCCTTGAGGCTGTCCGCGGTGAGGATCTCGTGCGTCATCTGGCGGCCTCTTCCGCGTCGGGTTCGGCGGTGACCGGAGCCCCGGCCTCGGCCACGGGCGCGACGAAGTTGTAGCGCTCCAGCGCGAGCTTGCCTGTGGTGCCTTCTACGGGCCGGAAGGCGTACTCGGTGACGGAGCAATTGGCGACGTCGCCCGCGCCGTCGACGGCCAGGATCTCGGCCTCGGTCATCTCCTCGATCAGGTAGCGCAGGCACAGCACTACGACTTGGTGCGCGACGATGAGGACCCGCTTCTCGCCATGATGCAGCGAGACCGTCTCCAGGGCGCTCCTCAGACGCAAGATCACGTCGCACCAGCTCTCGCCGGACGCCGGGCGGTGGTAAAACTTGCCCAGGCGGCGGCGCATCTGGGCCTGCTCGGGATGCAGCTCCTCGACGCCGGTCTGTGTCAGGCGGTCGAGGATGCCGAGCTCCTTCTCGCGCAGTCGCTCGTCGACGAGCGGATCCGGCGCGTCCGGCGCCAAGCTACCGGCCGCGCGGATGCGTTCGGCGGTCTGCCTAGCCCGAAGGTAGGGCGAGGTCAGCACCGTGTCCGGGCGCTCGGACGCCGGAAGGTCCGCAAACCAGCGCCCGACGGCATCCGCCTGCCGCTCGCCGCGCGCGCTGAGCGGCACGTCGACGTCCCGTTCGGCGATGTCGATCCGCGCCAAGCTCGCGCCGTGGGCGGCATCGGCCGCGACGTTGCCGGCGCTCTCGCCGTGCCGCACGATCCACAACCGGCTCGGCCAGCGCTGCTGCATGGGTCATTCGTCCTTCCGTGCCGTGCGCTAACGCCCGTTGCGCCTGCCGGTTCGTGTCTGGCGGCAAGGGGGAGTGACCTCGGTGGACGGTGGCCTGGACGACACGTCGCGGACGTGTCGGGAGAGAGGGCGCCTGCGTCGCTTTCTCCCGCCCCGCTTGTCAGGCGCCTCGGCTATCCACAGCGGAGGCAATCGGCCGCGCGACCCCTACCGTCCCACGCGGGTTGTCGGGCGGCCAGGGCGTGATGTGCCAGGGCAGACGGCGACCGACGAAGGTGCGTGGATGCGTGGCGACCAAGCAAATGGACCTAGGGAACGTGCGTCGGCCCTGGAGCGGCAACGCACCCTGAAGATGGCGAAATCGGCCCACGCCTACGTCCGCGGGAACACCCAGAAGTTCTACGAATGGCTCGACGGCCTGGCACGCGGCACCCTGCCTGAGGGACCATCGGTCTGGATCTGCGGTGATTGCCACCTCGG
This sequence comes from Methylobacterium sp. P5_C11, assembly GCF_054049775.1. Lineage (NCBI taxonomy): Bacteria > Pseudomonadati > Pseudomonadota > Alphaproteobacteria > Hyphomicrobiales > Methylobacteriaceae > Methylobacterium > Methylobacterium sp. P5_C11. The sequence goes on from NZ_JBFULS010000045.1 coordinate 32,871, forward strand.
CAACCTGGGGCCGGTCGCCGACGCTGATGGGCGCGTCGACATCCAGGTGCGCGACCTCGACCAGACCGTCGTCGGCAACCCCGTGCACGACCTCGTCCGGCTCGGCCTATCGCTGGCGAGCACGGCCCGCGGCTCCGACCTGCCGGGCGTCGTCACTGCGCGGATGCTGGAGGAGATGGTCCGAGGCTACGCGCTGGGGTTGGACGGCCCGGCCGGCGACGAGCCCCCGCCGGAGCCGGACGTGGTGCGCACCGTGCGCCGGCGGGCGCTGGGAAGGCAGTGGAAGCACCTCGCCCGCGAGCGCCTGAAGGACGTCGAGCCCTCAATCCCGCTCGGTCGCAAGTTCTGGGCGCTCGACAAGACCGAGCGGGCTGGCCTGGGCGGCCTGTTCGAGGAGGAGCGGGTCCGCAGCCTGGTGCTGTCACTGAGCGGGCGCGGCGATAAGGCTGACCTCCGCCTGATCGACGCGGCTTACTGGATGAAGGGGTGCTCCTCGCTGGGATTCCTTCGCTACGCCGCGCTCGTGCGCGTCGAGGAGGACGGCAAGCGCCGGCTCGCGCTTGTCGACCTGAAGGAAGCCGTTGAGGCCGCGGCGCCGCCGGCTCCCAACGCGGAAATGTCCGTCGACCCGGCCGAGCGCGTGGTGGCCGGGGCGCGTGCGCTCTCGCCGAACCTGGGCGAGCGCATGCTGCCGGTGCGCCTGCTCGGCAAGCCGATGGTCATGCGCGAGCTCGCCCCGCAGGACCTCAAACTCGACGTCGACCAGTTCAGCCGCGAGGAGGCGGTGCGGGCAGCGCACTACCTCGCCTACGTCGTAGGAAAGGCGCACGGGCGCCAGTTGGACCAGGCGACCCGCTCAAGCCGGCGGCAGGAGGTCCTGCGAGGCACCGACGGCGGGGAGCAGGCGCCAAATTGGCTCTGGTCGAGCGTGGTCGAGCTCGCCGGCCGGCACGAGGTCGGGTACCTTCAGCACTGTCGACGTTACGCCACCGCGGAAGCCGCCTGAGGCCCCGCATCCTTTGGGGCGACGAGGCTGTCCGGAAGGCTGAGGTAGTCGAAGCTGCCGGTCGAACTCCGGCCCGGGGTCAGAAGCCCCAGGCCGCGCATCGCGTCCCTTCCGCCGGCGGCCCAACGATCGCGGATCGAAGAGTGCGAGAAGTCGAAGCTCTTGGCCGCCAGCTCGTCGGCGCCCGCCTGGTAGACGAGGTGGAGCAGCGTGACCGTCGGGCCCGTGGGATCGAGCCGATCCCGCAATTCGTACTCGCGCTTGAGGCCCGCGATGGCCCGGCGCGGCGCGCTGGCGAAGATGAGGTCGTTGGCGCGCTCCAACACCGCGTCGAGCGAGGCGGGGCGCGGTGCCCGTAGGGAGAACAGGTCCGAGGCGATGCACAGGAGGTCCCGCCCCAGCTCGGTCTCGACGAGGGGGTCGAGGGGCAGGTTGTTCGTGTAGCCCGCGTCGCACAGCACGCGCCCATCCACCTCGACGGGCGGGAAGGCCGGGAGGATGGCCGTGCTTGCGAGGATGTGCTCGGGCCGGACCACTTGGCGGGCGGTGTCGAAGAACACCTCCTCCCCGGTCTCGATGTCCACGCACCCCACCGTCAGGCGGGTGTCGCCCCGGTTCAGCCGCTCGAAGTCGACGAGGCGCTCCAACGTTCGAAGCAAGGGCTTGTTGTCGAACAGGGCCACGTCGTTCGGCACCCAAGGCAGGGCCGACCAAAGCCCAGGCAGCCGGTGGCGGAAGATGCTCGGGCGACCCCAGGCGAGCGCCAGGAGGGCATGGAGGCCGTTGTAGATCTGGCGCGGCTTGAGCAGACCGGTCGGGCTTGGCCCGGTGAGGAGGGTCGCCTCGTCCCAGAACGCCCGGAGCTTGGCGACCCTGTCCTCGGGGGCGTTGCCCGCGACGATGGCGGCCGTCACCGCGCCGATGGAGGCGCCCACGACCCAGTCCGGCCTGAGCCCCCGTCCGTGCAGCGCCTCGTACGTCCCGGCATGGTAGGCGCCGACAGCGTTGCCGCCGGCGAAGACCAGGGCGAGGTCGCGTGTGTCGTCCGGCATCCGTGCCTTCATGCGTTGCGGGCCGTTCCCGGCCCTGACCTGGGCGGCGTCAGCCGTGCGGCTTGAACACGACCTTGGTGCAGCTGTCCTTCTTGTCCCGGAACATGTCGTACAGCGCCGGGCCATCCTCCAGGTTCGTTGAGCGGTGGCTGATGATGAAGGACGGGTCGATCTCGCCGTTCTGGATGCGCTCCAGCAGCGGCTTCATGTAGCGGACCATGTGGGTCTGGCCGGTCTTCAGGGTCAGGCCCTTGTTCATCAGGACGCCGAGGGCGACGGGACCGACCGGACCGGCGAAGACGCCGGGCATCGAGACATTACCGCCCGGACGGCAGGCCAGGATCGCCTGGTTGAGCGCGAAGGGTCGTTCTAGGCTGACCGTGTGCTCCATGATGGCGGAGGACACCTTCTGGAGCGTGGTGTCGGCTCCGTGCGACTCCATGCCGACCGCCTCGATGACCGAGTCCGGGCCGAGGCCGTGGGTCATCTCCATGAGCGTGTCCTGCACTTTCTCCTTGGACAGGTCGATAGTCTCGGCGCCGGCTTCCCGGGCGAGCGCCAGGCGCTCGGGCACGCTGTCGATGGATATGACCCGCTTGGCGCCCAGCATCAGGCAGCACTTGACCGCGAGCACGCCGACCGGGCCGCAACCCCAGATCGCCACCGTATCCTCCGGTCCGATGTCGCAATGCTCGGCGGCCTGATAGGCGGTCGGGAAAATGTCGCTGAGGAACAGCACCTGCTCGTCGGTAAGGCTCTCAGGCACCACGATGGGGCCGACGTCAGCGTAGGGCACCCGCAGGTACTCAGCCTGGCCGCCGGCGAATCCTCCGGTGATGTGGGAAAACCCGAACAGGCCGGCGAGCGGGTAGCCGTAGGTTTCGGCCTGGAGCTTGCCGTTCGGGTTGGTGCGCTCGCAGCAGCTCCAGTTGCCCCACTGGCACTGGCGGCATTCGCCGCAGCAGATGGTGAAGGGCACCACGATGCGGTCGCCGACCTTGAGCTTGTGGTTGTCACGCCCGACCTCGATGACCTCGCCCATGGTCTCGTGGCCGAGGACGTCGCCGCATTCCATGGTCGGCATGAACCCGCCCATCAAGTGCAGGTCGGAGCCGCAGATCGCGCAGGCGGTGACCTTGATGATGACGTCGCGCCCGTGCTCGATCTTCGGGTCCGGCACCGTCTCGCAGGTGATCTTGCCCCGGCTCTGCCACGTGAGTGCTTTCATGGTCGGTTACTTCCATTCGTAGGGTTTCGGTATCGGGGAGAAGCGCCGGACGCCGTTCGGGTTCGGCCGCGGTCTAGCCCCTTCGTCAGCGCCGGCGCGGCCAGGGCCGGGTGCCGAGGATCACGGCGGCCGTGGCGGCCAGGCCGGCGGCGAGCACGCCGGCGGTCGCGAGCGGGTGCAGGGTGGCTCGCGTGTAGGCGCTGGTGCGCATGACGTAGACCGGCGGGTCGCCCCGGACCGCACCGGCATGCCGGGGCGCATGGAGGGCGCCTCGCGGGTCCCGTGGGCACTCGGACCGCTTCTGCAAGGCGATGATGGCCGGGGCGAGCTCGTCGTAGGCGCCGGGCGCGAACTGCTTGCCCATAACGAACGCCTTGCCGCCGCCGCCCACGAAGATATCCCGCTGCGGGTGCACGGCGGCGTGCAGGATGGCGTTGGCCACTTCCTCAGGCGGGTAGATCGGCGGCGGCAGGGTGGGCTCGCGGTCCATGTAGTTGCGGGCGCGTTGCGGCAGCGGCGTGTCGATAGAGGCGGGCTTCACCAGGGTGACCGAGACCGGTGCGCCATCGGCGATGAGCTCCATGCGCAGGGTGTCGGTGAAGCCCTTCACCCCGTGCTTGGAGGTCGCGTAGAGCCCCTGGAACGGGAAGGCGAGGTCGGACGCGATGCTGCCGGCGTTGATCAGCGCGCCTCCACGCTGGCGCAGGTGTTCAACGGCGACGAGCGAGCCGTTCACCGTACCCCAGAGGTTGGTCTGGATCAGGCGCTCGTGGTCCTCGTAGGCGATTTCGCGCAAGGGCCCGTAGACGGTCAGGCCGGCGACGTTGACCCAGGTGTCAAAGCCGCCGAACGTCGCCACGGCCTTGTCAGCGATGGCCTGGACGTCGGCGCGACGACCCACGTCGGCCACGACGAAGTCGGCCTTAGGGCCGAGCTCGTTGGCGACTTGAGCCAGGACCTCCCCGCTGCGGGCGGCGAGCATCACGCGGGCGCCACGCTCCGCGGCCATGCGCGCCGTGGCGAGTCCGATGCCGCTCGACGCGCCCGTGACCACGATGACCTGCTCGCGCAGGGGCTTATGCATCATGCTCGGTTCGCTCCTCGCCGGCCCTGGAAGAGGCCCGTCGAGGGTACGCGCCAGACGCCGAAGCGTTGCGCCCGTGGACGCTTTCCCGCGTGTCCGGCCCGCCCACTCCGTTGCCGAGCTCGGCCTGGGTCGACGGGCAGGCGCGGTGGGAGACTCGCCCGCTTGGCTCGCCTTTACGTCGGCCTCCTTGGCCGTGGCGCCGCCGGCGCCCTGCCTCTCAGCCACCGTGACCCCCGCCGGGCGTGACGGTGGAAGCGTGGGCTCCGCCGCGATTGCGCGCCGCTCCGCCGCGGACAGGCATCCGCCTGGGCGCGTCCGGGACGAAGGGGCGCATCCCTACGAACCGGCCGCGACTGAAACCCAGCCTGGGCTCAACGGTTCTGTGTCGTGTGCCCGCACGCGTTGCCCCCTGGCTCAAGGGCATCGCTGGCCCGGTCGCTTGTCTCCGCGACCTTGCGAAGCCGCTCCTCCCAGGCGCCGCATGCCCGCCACGCCGCCTCTTGGCCGTCCTCGTCCTAAATGATGCTGGGACCGTTCGGCGCGACAAGCACTGTTGCTCGCGGGGAGCGGCGTCGTTCGAGGCGGATGGGTGCTTCTTGGACTTGAAGGCTGAGCAGCTGGAGTGTCCGCTTCGGAGAGCGCGCCGGAGTTGGCTGAACGGCCGTGATGGGCGCAATGCCGAAGGTCCGCCTTTGAGAAAGTCTCAAAGTCGGTTCTGGCTCAGGTCGCGCCACTCGGACGGCGTTGCCGAAGGATCGCATGCCACGCGGGTTGAGCGCCGCTCAGCCGAGGACAGCGAGGGCCGCGGCGAGATCGGCGACTAGATCGTCGGGATGCTCGATCCCGATCGACACCCTGATCGTCGCATCCGCTATGCCAAGGCGATCACGGACGGCTTTCGGCACGCCTGAATGGGTCGTGGAGGCCGGGTGGCTGGCGAGCGACTCCGTGCCGCCTAGGCTAACGGCGAGCTTGAACAGTTGAAGAGCGTTGAGGACTTGGAATGCCTCCGCCTCGCCGCCGACGATGTCGAACGAGAATGTCGAACCCGGCGCCGCGCATTGGGCGGCATAGACCTGAGCCTGCTTCGATCCGGGCTCCAGATGCGCGAGGTGATGAAGGCCCGCCACCTTCGGATGCGCAGCCAGCATGCGGCCGACGATCTCGCCATTGCGGTTGGCAGCCCCCATCCGCAGCGTCAGGGTTTCGAGCGACCGCCCGAGCATCCAGCAGGAATGCGGGTCGAGACCCGTCCCGATGGCTGAGCGCAGCAGTCGCACCGGCCTTATCCGCGCTGCTGAGCCGAGAGCAGCGCCGGCGATCAGGTCGGAGTGGCCGCCGACGTATTTCGTCAGCGAGTACACCGAGATGTCGGCGCCGTGGCGCAGTGGGTGCTGGAAGAGGGGACCGAGGAGGGTGTTGTCGCAGACCACGACCGGAGCCTCACCGCCCTGCCGGGCGCCGATCTCGTCGGCGACCTCGCGGATCAGGCTGAGATCGACGAGGGTGTTGAGCGGGTTCGAAGGTGTCTCGATCACGACGACGCTGACGCGTCCGGCCTCAGCGGCTTGGTTGGCCGCGGCGCGCACGTTCGCCGGGTCGGTTCCATCGGCGAAGCCGAATGGCGCGATTCCGAAACCCGCCAAGGTCTTGGAGATGAGCGTCTCAGTGCCTCCGTAGAGTGGCTGCGAGTGCAGGATCGCGTCGCCGGGCCGCGCGAAGGCCAGGATCGTGGTCGCGATCGCCGACATGCCCGAGGAGAAGACCAGCGCGGCCTCGGCCTCCTCGAACACGGCTAGCCGATCCTCGACGATCTCGCTGTTCGGATGATTGAAGCGCGAGTAGACGAGCCCCGCCGCCGCGCCCACCGGGGGTTCGCGCCGCCCGGAGACGTAGTCGAAGAAGGCCTTGCCGTGCTCGGCCGAGGTGAAGACGAAGGTCGATGTGAGGAAGACCGGCGGCTTCACTGCGCCCTCGGATAGGGCTGGATCGTAGCCATAGCCGAGCATCAGGGTTTCGGGATGGAGCGGGCGGTTGCCAAGCGCCTTCTTGTGGTAGCGATCATCGGACATGCTGGCCTCGTTCCGACACGGCACCAGCCCGGGGCTGCGTAACCCGGCTGCGCTTTGAAACCGGTTCTGCGGACGAAGAAGCATGACATAGCCGCGCCTGCTTCAAAACGTTGCGACGGCCTCGCAGTGCCCCAGGCACGCGGCGCACGCCTCCTCTTGGCCGAAAGCCGCTGGTAGCCAACGCTGCGGACAGCGGCTTGAACACCACAGTGGTCGAAACCCTTGTCTGCTCCAGCGGAACGGAAAGTCACCAGTACGATGGCTGCAAACTCAATCTGTCAGGAGCTCAGGGGGCGAATTTCTGGTGACAAATAAGGAAGCCGACAATTTGGCTATCGATATTTCACAGGCGATCCAGGATTGGCGTCACTCAAAATGGCTTGCACGGCGAGCGAAAACTGGCGGCTGCCGGCGGCATAGACGGCGCCGAGATTAGAAAAAGCCGTTTTCCGCCAAGACCTCTGCCATGCGACGGCGAAGTTCGCCATCCCCGAATGGAAACGCAGCGAAGAAGTGAGCCTGAGAGATGTCGCGGCGGCGGCTGTGCACATCTTCGACCCAGGCTCTGGCGCGCTGAGGATCTTTGTTCAACGAGTGGACGACAACAGCAATGAGCGAGATCAACACGTGAGCACCGGGTGAGCGCGCTGCTCTGTCAGCCCAGACGGCCGCCTCCGCGGTATCACCCCGAATCAGGCAGGTGAGAGCTCGGGTTGCCAACATTGCGTAGAGAAATGGGTCCAAGGGACTGAGGGACATCGCCAAATCGACATGCTCGCCCCCGTCGAGCGCTCGCTCGGAAATCGCATCGGCCCAAGCTCGGGCATAGAAGCCTTGCGCATAGTTGGGGCTGAGCGCTGTGGATCGCTCCAGCCAGGGAAAGCTGCGCTCAACCTCGCCCGTGAGCCAGAACGCCCGACCCATCGTGAAGTTGGCGAACGGGTCGAGCGCATCTAATTCCACACTGCGTTCAGCAAAGTGCCTAGCGGCTTTTGCATCCCCGTTCGGGTCTCCCGAGTAACGTAGGAACGCACTCTGGAAGTGCGTTGAGGACAGGCCTGCACTGGCCCGTGCGAACCCAGGTTCAAGGCCGATGGCGCGTCTGAAGAGTGCGGCCGCAGCTGCGTTATCCTGGCTGTTGAACCGATGCAGGTGCCTGAGACCAAGATGGTAGGCGGACCATGCATCCAGATAGTTCGGCGCAGTCAGGCTCGCGACCGCTGCCTCGTTCAATGGAATCTGGATCTCGAGCGCCGCGATAAGATTTGCAGTGATACGAGCTCGGGCTGAGTGAATGTTGTCGATCCGGTCCGAAAAACGGTCCGCCCAAAGGATGCCGCCGGTTCTTACATCTGTCAGTTCAACTACGATCGTCACTGTACTCGCGAAAGCCTCGACAAGGCCTGAAAGAGTATAGCCCGCGTTGAGCATCTGGCCGGCACCGCAGACATCGAGGTCATCAGGCCCGAAGCGGAACGACGAGCCACGAGCGATGACGAAGAGCCACCGCAATCGGGCCAACTCGGTGATCAGATCGTGAGCAACAGCATCGCCAAAGGCCGAGTGCAGGTCGGCGGCACCGATGAGCCGGAACGGAAAGACGGCGATTGACGGCTTGGCCTGCCCAGCAGGCCTCAACGGCGCTTGCTCCAACCTGGGCTCAGTCAGCTGCATCATGCATTGAGGGGCAACGATCCTGACGTCTGCGACGAAGCGGAAGCCCTGACCGTGCAGGGTGCGAATGAAACGTTGATCCTTCCCATCGTCCCCAAGGGCGTGACGAGCTGACTTAACGCGGCTTGAAACGGCGGAATCGGAGACGAACCGGCCACTCCATACTTTCTCGACAAGCTCCTCCTTAGTGACCACACGTTCGCGTTTCTCAAGGAGAACGTGAAGCACAGCGAATACTTGCCGTTCGACCGGTACGATCACACCGTTGCGGCGCAATTCGAGCTGGTCAGCGTCGAGTTCGAACGCGTCGAAGAGGTAAAGCATCGCAGGCCCTCCCTGGGCGGGCGCGTGCAGCGGCAGAAGCTAGCACATCTCCACGAACTCTCCTCGATTTCTCCAGACCGCCTCCAAGCTTCAGCTTAGGAAGCCAGGTTAGGACTGTGCTTGCAAGCCACGGCTCTAGCGGGGCCGACACGAAGGAACACAGCCATGCCACTCGTCGATATCCAGTTGATCGAAGGCGTCTTCTCGGCGGACCAAAAGAGAGACATGATCGAGAAGGTCACCGACGCCATGGTCGCAATTGAGGGCGAAGCAATGCGTGGAGTGACCTGGGTACGCATACAGGAACTCCGCAGCGGTAACTGGGGCATTGGCGGCAAAGGCCTCACCACCGAAGACGTGAAGGCACTGCGGTCCTAAAGCTCCAAGATCTGGATCACTGTAGACTGAAGTCCGATCTGCAGCGCCTCGGAGATGCCAAACATCTCGTGCATAGAGCCTTGCTGCCTCGATCGCCGCTCGACGCGCGCAGAGCGTTCAGATCCAAACTCTGTGCACGCGCGATCCGAAGCGCGTGCCGAATTCACGGAGGACAGCATCCCTTCGAAAGAGATTGCAGCGACATGCCAGATTGTATTCGGGAGAATATAACATGGGCACTCAAAAAACTCGGCCGATCAGCCTTGGCGAATGCGACGGCTACGTCAGTGAGAGCACAAATCTCCTGCATTCGGCGGAAATCCGTCTCTCTGACCTCCGGAAGGAACCTCTACGCGAGGCTGAGCGAGCGCTGGCCATCGAGGTCGTTAAAGCTATGAGACGCATCCACGTGCTGCTTCACGATCATCAGACGCGCTCCAACAACGCTCCACAACCAAAAACTTATTCGGATGGCTCGACATCGCAGCCGTCACGCTAAATGTCCTCTATCGAGGAGTGTTCGGGGTCCCTTGAATGGCTGGGATGGGCGCAAAGCCGAACGTCCGGTCCAGCGCGCACCGGCGATCCAGCGACCGGCCGGAAGCCGCTGGTCCACTTTGGAGGAGGCCTGCCGCTGACATGGGCAAACCCGTGATCCATATTTCTAACTTCCAGCTAGGAAAGCTGCGTGGGGCTGAGGCAGCATCGCCAATTGAGATTGTTGAGGCCCTGAGGCGCATCTACATGCTACTTCACAATCATTAGACGCACTCCCGCAACGTTCCACAAACCACTGAAATCGAGTGCTCATGTTTTTAGAACGATACAGGCACCACCCACGGTGTGGATCTTAGAACATAGCGCGTCAGCCTGCTCCCGGCTCTCAGCCGGTATGCGGATCCGGCAGAACGCTTGCGTCCCTCGGCTGCGCAGTCGCGTGCCGATGACCATCGGGCGCGTCTGACCAATAACGTTGGCGTATGTCGCCTGCGCTTGTGAGAAGGTCCGCAAGGCAAGCGCCTTGGAGAAGTTGGCCGCCAGCTGAATGCCCCAGGGTCCCCAAGGCGGCGGGACTGGCTTCTCGACAGGGCTGGTACCGTGACCGCGGGCATACCGGTCGTTGCCCGAGGGGGGGCGCTCGGCGAAGCGGTCAGCCCGGGACGGGATCCGAAGAGCTGCGGTCACTTGCAAGCAGGTTTGCGGCGGCTCCTGACGCGCGGCTCTCGGTTTCCCCGCGGCGCTGACCTTGCGCTCTTGATCGTTCGATTTGGCGGCAGCTACCTCAGGCGGACTGGCCTTTTGCGACTCTTCGGCGGACTTGCTGAGCTTGTTCTGTTCACCCGTACGCTTGGCCTCCGGTGGGCCAGCCTCGTTGCCCGTGCCGCCGCGCCACTCCTCGGCCGGGCTGCCGGTGATCCAGTGCACGGAGGCGCGGGTCTCAGCCGGCAGGTCGCCGCTGCCCGATAGCCAGTTCGTTACACGCTGCGCCCCACCGTTGTAGGCCGCAGCTGCGAGCCCAAGATTGCCGAAGTGGCGCTTGAGGTCGACTAGAAGATGCGCTGCGTGCGGGATCGCCTGTTCAGGGTCGAACGGGTCGAGCAGGCCACGCTCCAGCGCGGTCCCTGGCATGAACTGCGCCACCCCCTGCGCCCCAGTTGGGCTCACGACGCCGACGCGGAAGCTGCTCTCGCGCCAGATCAGCCGAGTTAGAAACGGCACCGGCAGGCCGCGGGTCTTAGCGGAGTCCTCGATGAGGCGGCAGAGCGCCTGCTCCACGGTCTCGCTCGAGCTCTCAGAAGGCCCAGCGCAGGTAGGCGTCGCGAGAACGACGGCGCTGAGCGCGACCGCTGGTGTGAGGAGCAGCTTCGGCATGATCAGGACGCGGCTGTAACGCGTCCCACGGGAATTGAGCTCCGTTGCGCGTTGACGTGCTCTATGGCCGCGCGGGCATGCACAGAGCCGCCCTACTACTTGGTCAGGCCACCACCGGGTCCAACCTGGCTAAATATCAGACGATGAGCGCGGCCTATGATGAGCACGCACGTCGGCTGTGCGGCCCCGTGCTGCTCTTCCTGCCACCTCGCCATTGGTGACCACGACCTTGGTCGTGCCCGCCCCCTCAGCGCGCACAAGCGTGAACAGCGCGGCAGCATGGGACGGCGCAAGTCGGACGCATCCGTGCGACGCTGGTCGCCCGAGCTGTCGTATCGCGCGGCTGCTGTGGATGGCGTGCCCAGCAGCTGTGAAGAAGATGGAGTAGGGCATCAGGGCGTCATCCCACTCCTTGGAGTAGTGCACCTTTGCCAACCACAGGGGGCGGAACGTGCCTGCCGGCGTCCTGTACGGCGCTCGTGCCGTTGAGACCGCCCAGGAGTACCGGACCTTTCCGTCAACCGTCACCCGCATGCGCTGAGCGGCCTTGTCGACCGTGATCATTACGCGTGCCGGAGCTGCAACAGCGGGCCTCGTGACCTCGCCAGCGGGCGGTGTTCCGGGCGGGGTCCGGAGGCACCAGGGGGGCGTTCAGAGGATCGGGAGCCAGGATTGCCGAGATTGGCACCTCCGGTCCGTCAGTTGTGCTCGGAGGACGAGTGCTCGGATTTGGGATGAGTGTACTGTGGGTAGTGCTATCCGCCGGCTCCGGCGGGGCAGCTACAACTGCCACAATCTCGGGAGCCGCCGGGATCCTCGTCTGGCTAGCTTCGAAGGTTCCACCTACAACATTGCCGGATGCAGCGGGCGGGTTGCACAGTTCGGGGCTAAGTGCAGGATTCTGGGAAGCCGAAGCCTGTTCTATTGACGCGAATGCAGGAGCAGTACTCAACGCCGCAGATTTTTATTAATCGAGCTTGCGCTGCGCGTTCAGCTTCGCGGCTTGCTCTGCCTGGTCCTTTTGCCGCCGTTCCGCCGCTTCACGTGCAAGCCGCTTATCCAGCTCCAGGCGATCACGTTTCGCCTCTTCCAAAACCTTGAAGGGATCGACGAACTGGGCGGAGGCCAGGTTCGCGCCAGCTGTCGTGAGCATGCACGATGCAATCAGCAGCTTGTCAACGTGCATCGTTCGTCTCCGACTGAAACACCAAGTGTGGCCGCGTCGATATAATCGGTCCTTAAAGCCAAGGTTCCGGACGCCATCGCGCAAAGTTGTATCGAGAGCTTTGCAACGGGGACCAGCGCCGCCGATTGCCCCCAGCGGCAACACTGCGCGACATTCCGTATGCCACCTATATTCAAATGGCCGATCACAGTTGGCAGCGTCCGCTAATGGGACGTCGTGACAGCCAGCTGAATGGCTGGGTTGGGCGCTAAGCCGAAGGTCTGTCTCCAGGCGCTGATCCAACTTCCGTTCGCCACCGAGGCTGTGTGAAAACGCTGTGGTTCTGGTAGTCTCTGCGTAACGGTGGAGGCTTGTATGACGCGGTTCGTTAGAGGTACGGATCTTCATCAAGTCACGCTGCTACCGGATCGCCTGGACGACTTCGTATCCGAAGACAATCCGGTTCGTGTCGTCGACCTATTCGTGGACGAACTCGATCTCGCGGCCCTTGGTTTTGCCGGTGTGATGCCGGCCGCGACGGGTCGGCCCGGCTATCATCCCGCGACACTGCTGAAGCTCTACCTCTACGGCTACCTCAACCAAGGCGCCTCCAGCCGCCGTCTGGAGCGTGAGGCCGGCCGCAACGTCGAGCTGATGTGGCTGACCGGCCGCCTCGCCCCCGACTTCAAGACCATTGCCGACTTGAACCGTGCCGGGTTTTCCGGAGGCCCCGACTCTTGCGAGGATGGAGCCATGACGAAGCGAACCCCACCCTTTTCCCCTGAGGTTCGTGAACGCGCTGTGCGGATGGTGTTGGAACACCAGGGCGAGCATGATTCCCAGTAGGGGGCGATCCGCTCGATTGCTGCCAAGATCGGCTGCTCGGGCGAGACGCTGCGGAATTGGGTACGCCAGGCCGAGCGGGACCAGGGCCAACGAGCGGGCCCGACGACGGACGAGCGCGAGCGGATCAAGGCGCTAGAGCGGGAGAACCGTGAACTCCGGCAAGCCAACGAGATCCTGAGAAAATCATCGGTGTATTTTGCCCAGGCAGAGCTCGACCGCACGTTCAAGCGATGATCGCCTTTATCGACGATCACCGCGGGACCGAGGTCATCCATCGGCATGACCCGTGGCGGTCGTTCGAAGCCGTCGAGTTCGCCACCCTCGCATGGGTGGATTGGTTCAATCACCGTCGGCTGCTCGAACCGATCGGCAACGTGCCTCCCGCTGAAGCCGAAGCGCGCTACTATGCCCAAATCGAGGTGCAAGCCTTGGCTGCATTATCCAAACCAAATCGCCTCCGGAAAACCCGAGGCGTGTGTGGATGCCCCCTGTTTGGCAAGCATGATCTTTGAGGTTTCGGCGGGGTCTTCGATCGGACGTGTGTCAGGCCTCACGATGTGGCCTTCGATGACTCCACGGGCCGGTATGCTGTTCGGAAGGCTGGGTTCACATCGGTTCAGATAGCTGCATGCGCTCGAGCCCCGGGTCTGAATGTCCCGGCCTTGAACTTCGAAGTCCGTGTCGCCTACTCCTCGTCGATCGCTTGCCCCGGCCTCGCGGCCACGACGTGCCTTCGCCCGCTCGGGGCTCCGGTCACGCCATCCGGTAATCTTCCTGCTTCGTCGTCACGGCCCAGATCATCCGCGCCAACTTGTTGGCGAGCGCGACCGCCGCGACCATCTTCGGTTTGCGCGTGACGAGGGTCGCGAGCCAGCGGTTCGCGCTCCCGCCCTTGCGAAACACCCAGCGGATCACGCTCATGGCCCCGATGATGAGCAGCCGTCGGATATCGGTCTGGCCCATCTTGCTGACGGAACCGAGCTTGGCCTTGCCGCCCGTGGATCGCTGCCGCGGCACGAGACCGAGCAAGGCGGCGAAGTTGCGTCCGCTGTCGAACGTGTCGAGATAGGGAGCGAAGGCGGCGACGGCCCCTGCGGTTACCGGGCCAATCCCCGGGATCGTGCATAGGCGTCGCAGATCAGTGTCCGTCCGCGAGGCCGTCTCCAGCTCGTCGGCCAGCCGCTCGATCACCTGCGTCAGCCCCGCGATCTGGTCGAGATAGATAGTCCCCATCGCTCGCACCGCGACGGGCAGATCGGCGCCCTTGTCGGCTAGAGCCTCTTCCAGCACCTTGAGGGTTGCCGGCCCCTTCGGAGCGACGACGCCGAACTCGGCCAGATGGCCGCGTAGCGCGTTGATCAGCTGCGTGCGCTGACGGACCAGACACTGATGAGTCCGGAACGCCACCGCGCGGCCCTGCGTCTCGGCGCTCTTCACCGCCACGAAGCGCATCCTCGGGCGCGCGGCCGCCTCGGCGATCGCCTCCGCGTCTGCACGATCGTTCTTCTGGCGTTTGACGAACGGCTTCACGTAGACCGCCGGCACCAGCCGGACCTCGTGACCGCTCTTCTGGGCCACACGACCCCAGTGATGCGACGTCGCACAAGCTTCCATCGCCACGACGCAGGCCGGTTGATCGGCAAGAAGTGCGGCAAATCGAGAGCGCGACAGCGCGTGGTTATAGAGAACCGTCCCGTCCGGACCTACGGCGCAGACCTGAAAGCTGCCCTTCGACAGATCGACTGCCAACATGCTGATCGTCGTCATCGATGACCCCTATGATCGGTTCCGATACAACCGTCAGGCATACGAGATGCCGGTCGGTGGGGGGCATCCACCGCATCAGTTCAGTCGCCACATCGACCGAGGCTTTGTCGTGGATGGAGGCCAAGGCCTCCACCAAGACTGGAGCGTCGGGTGGGTGCCCCTGCGCGTCTCTGTCGATCGGCAGCATCTCAGGTGCGCCGGACGACATGAGAACGGCAATGTTCTCGCTCGGCTGCGCAGCGCCAGGGGCAGCTTCCTTCATCGGCGCCCAAGTCTGGGCACCACGCCGACGCGCCACTGCGCTACTGCCCATGTCACAGAAATCCTCTGCGCCTCAGTCCGAGGCGCAGAGGGTGGAGGTGACAGATCTGATTAGGCCGCCTTGGCAGACGGGGCCGCCTTGACGAGTTCCTTGGCCTGGCTCCGCAGGGCAGTGAACTCCATGCGGACGTACTCGGACTAGGGCCTGTCGTCGCCTGAACGGACTGGCGGGGCTTGCGTTTTCGTCTCTCCAAGGCAGGAGGGATGATGCTGAGCGACGCGCAATGGTCTGAGCTGGAGCCGCTGGTCGAGGCGTGCCGTCCGAAGGCCAAGACGCCACCGCAGGACCTGCAACGCACACTCTCGGCCATTCTCTGGCGGCATCAGAACGGGGCGAAATGGCGGGCCATTCCGGAGGATCTTGGTCCTTGGTGGCGGGCCGCA
>NZ_JBFULS010000046.1:0-46733 GCF_054049775.1 Methylobacterium sp. P5_C11
GCTTCTCGTAATCCTGGACCTGCTGGCGGGCCTGGTCGGGCGCGATGTTCTGGGCCTTGGCCAGCGCGTCGGCGGCGCGCGCCTCGGCCTGCTGCTTCTGCCCGGCATCCCCGGTGAACAGCGCCTTGATGGCCGCCACGGCGGCGTCGCGGGCGGCCTGCGGGTCCTGGCCGGCGGCCTGCTGGCGGACCGTCTGCTCGATGCCGTCCAGCGGGTTGGTGATCTTCGACAGCGACGGCGCCGCGGCCTGGGCGGCCGTCTGCACGGTGCCGCCGACGAGGTTACCGGCGCCCCCGAGCGCACCGGAGACCGTGCTCAGCGTGCCGCCCACGAAGCCGCTCGCCGCCGAGGTCAACAGGTACAGGACAACGAGCGTCGTCACCGCCCAGGACACCAGGCCGTGCAGGGCGGCCGCGCCCGGCAGCGGCTTGCCCGAGAGCCGGCCGGCGATCAGGCCGCCGGCCAGCGAGGCGACGATGCCCGAGGCGACGAACCACAGGCCCGCCCCCATCGACACGGTCGAGGCGGCTGGGTTGTCGGCGGCGGTGGTGCCCACCGAGGCCAGGCCGACGCCGACGCCGACGAGGTTGACGATGACCTGGGTCACCAGGGCGGTGACGGCGCCGGCGAAGATCGCCCCCCAGGAGACCTCGTTGAGCAGGACGGCGCGCGTGTCGGCGGCGGCGAGGTGGGAGGCGGGGGTGGAAAGAGGGGATGCGGTGGTCTGGATGGTCACGCTGTCACTCCGGGTGGTGGTTCGTCGAACGTCGAGGGTGGCTCAGTCGCGGCGGGCGCTGACCAGCAGCCCGAGGCCGAAACCGGCCAGGCCGGCGTGGGGGCGGACGCATTTGCCGGGTCGATGTGATCCCCGGCTCAAACCGTTTCCGCACGTTCGCTGGGGGATATGCCGTCCGCTCCGGGACACATGCGATGAAATCCGAGATGAGGATCAAACCCCGAGCTTCAATAGTACTAGTATACTAGTATTATGAGATTCACGGACCTCGACCATGCATGGGGAACCCGTTTTCGCGCCCCCAGATGACGGCTTCGCTGCGCTTGTGGATGCCGATCTTGCGGTAGAGGGCGGCGCCGTGGTTGCGCACGGTGTTGCGCGACAGGCCGAGCTTGCGCGCGATCGCGTCGTCGTCGAGCCCCGCGCAGATCAGGTTGAGGATCTGGCGTTCCCGCACCGTCAGGTTCGGACTCGACCCGTCCAGGCTCTCCCGGCCCGGGCGGCGCAGGGCGGCCAGCTTCTCGATCAGGCCGCGGCTGAACCACGATGTGTCGGTCATCACGGTCTCGATGGCGTCGAACAGCTCCCGCTCGGTGTGCTTGCGCTCGGTGATGTCCTGGAGGACCAGCAGCGCGAACTCCGCATCGTCGAGCGTCACGCGCTCGGCCGAGATCAGGCAGTCCAGGCTGGCGCCGTTCTCGTGCCGCAGGCAGACCTCGGCCGCGAGGACGCAGCCGGTGCGCCTGAGCGTGGTTTCGAACGCCGCGCGCTGGGAATCCGCGACCCACAGCCCGGCCTCGGCCAGCGACCGCCCGACGATGCGGTCCTCACCCAGGCCGAAGACCCGGCTGAACGCCGCGTTGATGCCGGTCACCTGACAATCGTCGCTCCTCAGCAGCACGGTCGGGATCGGCGTCAGGCGGAAGGCCTTGGCGAAGCGCTCCTCACTCTGGCGCAGGGCGGCCTCGGCCTTCCGGCGCAGCTCCAGATCCGCGAAGGTGAACAGCATGCACGGCTCGTCGCCCATCTCGATCGGCTGGCCGGCCACGATCACGCAGCGGCCGCCGCCATCGGGCAGGTCGAGGCAGGCGTCCATCTGCGGGATCGTCCCGCCGTCCTTGAGCCGGGACACGGCGAGGTCGCGGTTGCGCGCGCCCGCCAGGACATCGACCTCGTAGACGCTGCGTCCGATCACCCCGTCGCGGGTGTGGCCGGTCATCTCCAGGAAGCCGTGATTGACCTTGACGTGGCGCAGGTCGGACAGCCGCGTGATCACCGCGGGGGCCGGATTGGCGTTGAAGGTCCGCTCGAACCGCTCCTCGGCCTCGAACTGGTCGGAGACGTCCTTGAGGATCAGCGCCAGGCAACTCGGGTTGCCGTCGTGGTCGGTGGCCACGAGGCTACGCAGCGAGTGGACGAATTCGGCACCGGGGCGATCGGTGCGGGTGACCTCGACCACGACATCGTGGAAGGTTTCCCCGGCGATCACGCGCGCGATCGGGTAATGCTCCGGCGTCCGGTTGTTGCGGTAGCGGAGCGAGAACCGGTCGCGGTAGGCGTCGACCGTCGGCCCGAGCTCGTCGAGGCTCTCGGCGCCGTGCATCGCCAGGGCGGCCGCGTTGGCATACGCGATGGTCTGGTCGGGCTCGACCAGGATCACGCCCTCGCTCAGGCCGGCGATGATCTGCCGGAGCTCATGTCTGTCGACCCCCACCGTCACAGCTCGCTCTACCCCTCGTGCGGTCACTGCCCGATCGGCAGCGGGGCACAAACGGGTTGCGCACAAGGCGGTTCCCTCATCTACATTCTTTTCCTGGTATACACGCATCATTGACGCGATCTTTACCAACCAGAGATAAGTTGTCGCCTGCCCTGCCGAGGCATCCGAGATCAACCGGGCGCATCCTCGCCACATCGACCCGAGTGCTCTCCCGCGCGGCCTGCCGACGAACAGCGGGCTCCGGCCGCCATGTCCGATCCCGTCCTCTCCCATATCCATGCGCGGCTCGTTCGGAAGCTGCGACGATACAATTCAGAAGTTGCGGAGATTAAGATCAGCCCCCGTCTGGTCGCGGTCCTGAGCCGATTGCCCGCCGCTCTAGAAGCGGCCGATACAGGTCAGGAAGTCCCGGACGTCTTCAAGGACGAATTGATCGCCCTGGGGCCGCCCCTGCGGCGCTACGCCCTGTCGCTGACCTGCGACGGTGTCGAGGCCGACGATCTCGTGCAGTTCACCCTGCTCAAAGCCTAAAAAATCGCGGGCAGTTTCAGCCCGGCGCCAGCTTGATCGCGTGGCTGTGCACGATCCTGTGCAACGGCTTCATCAACGGGCGGCGCAAGCGCCGGCTCGAAGTACCGGATCCCGACGGCATTCACGCGGTCGCCCTTGCGGAACAGGCAGAGCAGGACGACCGCCTCGGCTTGAAGGACGGTCAGGCGGCGACCGTCTCAAGACGACCCATCGCGGTACGCTGATGCTGGTGGCCGTCGACGGCCTATCCTACGAAGCCGTGGCCGCCGTGATCGGCTGCCCGACGGGCGCGGTTAAGAGCCGGGTCAGCCGGGCGCGCGACCGGCTTCTGCGAGACCTGGGCGAGGCCTGACCGGGGCTGTACGCCCGCGGCATGCGGACCACCGCGAAGCCCCACGGTCTCGATCGGCGATTGTCGGCGCGGCAGGGCGAGCCGATGTCCCTCCGGCCACCGCCGGAGCCCGCACGATCTGCCGCCGCGCGACTGCGCGATCAGGCAGATCGACGATCCGAGTGAATCTGCGGTGGCGTCCGCTCGATGGGTAGGCGCGCGACCGAGGCGCCCTGAGCGTCGCGCACGACCAGAACCCAGTCCCCGTCATAACCGTCGTCGATGAGATCCACGACCATTTCGCGGATGACGCTCCGGGCATCGTCCAGTGCCTCATCGAGACTGTGCGCCTCGATGCCGATCTCATCCTTGATGATCTCCGGTCCGCGCTCGATATCGAAATAGAGGCGCATGGGGACCAGCCGAAGATCTCGGTCACGGGGGGCGGTCAGGCCGACGACGTCAAAGATGCGCGTCGGATCCGACGGCGCCCGGAATCGGCCGACCCTGAGAACAGCCAGTGCGATACCGGCCAAAAGGCCAACCGTACTGGCGAGGGCTGCTGCCAGTAACGGTGTGTACAACCCGAAGGTTTGCCAGCCGAACACAAGCACAGGCAGGCCGCCGCACAGCGCGGCCAAGATGATAACGAGCGGCATCCCCCCGGCCCTCGACTGCGTTTCCGCTCCATAATCCGGGGTATAGTGCAACATCAAAACCCGCAAGTGGGTAGCGGATAGACTCCCGCTTCGGCCGTCATCAGTCGGAGATCGAAAACCGACGGCAACGTGAGGTTTTCATTCCGAGGGGCATCGATCAGTGTCGGCCCGAGGTTCGGGACTTCGAACTCGTCAGAGGCGGCCAGGGAGCATCATGGCATACTGTCCTAAAATAATCTGTGATCTATAGAATTGGCATCCAATGGACGCCGGGCGATTTCTTGAGAAGTTTTCTTTCATCGAATCGGAAAAATAAATACCGGCGGATTTTTGACCAGCAGCCGCAGCGCGACTTGTTCTGCTCGGTTGCGAAAGACAGGTTCCGACCCGCGACCCCCACCGCACGGTGGGCGCCTGATTGGCCCGATCCACGATCTCGATCAGGTCACCTCGTACCGCGGCGGATCCGTCAAGGATGACGCACCGGGACCGCATGCGAGCGCGCCTTGCGTCCGGCTGGATCGAAACCCGCCCTGGTCTCTCGTTGCGGAAAGACGCAAACGTATCAGGCCTCCGATGGATCGGAGGACGTTCGACCCCGCTCGTATCAAGCGTGGCGCGAGAACCTGCTACTCTAGATTGCTTCGATGTGACCGAAAGCGGCAATCCGGCATCGTTTCGAGACGGTGTGCCGCAACACCCTGGACGATACCGCCGGTGCGTTGGGTGGGTACAGTGGACGGTCAGTGACCGAGGCTGAATTGCCGATAGCGGACATTCGCGCGCGCAATCGGGGCGAGAGACCTGCAGGGAAGCCGCTTCCTTGCGCGCATGCATGAAGGAGCACTGACGCTGCTCGGCGGCGCACGGCGCGGCGACCGCTCCGGGCTCTCGGATTGCACGTCCGGTCGAGAAGCGCGATCCTACAACAGGCCGCTGGGCGTCCCGCCGTTGATCGATCGGCTTGCGCGGACCACCAACTTGGCGAAGGCGAGGGCCGCCGCGGAGGCCTGCGTCTGGGATGGGAACGAGCGGTCGGACTCCGCAACGGTGGTCTCGCTCTCGTCTAGCAGCACCCAGGTCCAGAGGTGCTGTCCGGTCGCGTGGATCTTGAAGTGCATGTCGGGCTCACGTGTAGAAGCATCGCGCGATCATGCCCGGCGAAAAGGCCTGACGTGTTAATGGCTTGAGCGGCGCAACATCATGTGTCGGCAAAGTCTGGGGCGATCCCCGATATCCCCGCAGACCACAGGCTCGAAGTGGGGTTGCCGCTTCGCCGCAGGGGCGTTCGGCGACGGCGTTCCGGATGCCAGTACATCTTTTGATGAGGACAGCGACGGCGGATGTTGCTGGTAGGCATCCGATGTTGCTGACCGCATCCGGCGGGCATTCCGGCCGCAGGGCGAGGAACATGCCGGCTCGTGATCGGCAGGAGTTTCGGACGCCCGTTGCCCATGGACCAGACCATTCCTGTGTGCCGCCAACGCATCCGAAAGCGGCCCCCTCTCACGGTCGTCGTCGGATCGATCGTCCTCGCCATCGGCAACTGGGTCGCGGTCTGTGCGGTCGCCGGACGGATCGTCTGGTTCTGGTAGGTCGCGCCACAGCGCCGGCATTCGAGACTCCGCACGCGGCACGCCGCCCACGTCGTGACGGGTCATCGCGTCACGGAAGGAAGGAGGCATGGTCGTTGGCCACCCGCCCGCCGGTCTCCGCCACACGTCTTTCGACGGAGACGACGCCCTCATGAGGCCCCTCTACGCACGATGACCGGCGGCGTGCACGCATCGGCTGGCGGGCTGGACAGCCGCAGGTCGCGGGCGGAACGGCCGCCAAGGTAAGAGCGCCGACCCGCCACGCGGTGAACTGCCTGTTAAGGCTCGTCGTCCTTGCTGAGTCCGAGAAGGCTCGCCTCGTCCGGGCGAGCGAGACCATCGAGACGACGCGCTTGTCCCATGCACGCGCCCCTTCGCCGGCCCTGAGACGCCGCCTCGGCGAGCCGCTGGCCGGCCAGACGCCGACGGCGGCCGACGACTGCCTGCTAACGATCCTGATTCCCTGCCTCAACGAGGCGGAGACGCTGGCGCGCTGCATCCATCACGCCCTGGCCTTCCTCGCGGATGCAGGCGTCGCGGGCGAGGTCCTCGTGGCCGACAATGGCAGCACCGATGGATCCCAGGCGATCGCGACCGCCCTCGGCGCCCGGGTCATTCCCATCTCCGTACGCGGCTACGGCGGTGCGCTGGCGGGCGGTATCGCGGCGGCGCGCGGACGCTACGTGATCATGGGCGATGCCGATGACAGCTACGATCTGCGCAACCTCGATGCCTTCCTGGCCGAGCTGAGAGGCGGCGCCGACCTCGTCATGGGCAACCGGTTCCGCGGGGGAATCGGCGCCGGGGCCATGCCGTTCCTGCACCGCTACCTGGGCAATCCGGCCCTGACCGCGGTCGGCCGCCTCCTGTTCCGCAGCCCGGTGCGTGATTTCCATTGCGGGTTGCGCGGCTTCGACCGGGACCTGATCCTCGGGCTCGGACTGCGGACCACGGGCATGGAGTTCGCCAGCGAGATGATCGTGCGCGCAAGTCTGACCGGATTGGCCATCCGCGAGGTCCCCACGATCCTCCGCAAGGACGGCCGCAGCCGTCCGCCGCATCTGCGCACGTGGCGCGACGGCTGGCGGCACCTGCGCTTCCTGCTCCTGCACAGCCCGCGCTGGATGTTCCTGTACCCCGGTTTGGCGTTGTTCCTCGGGGGCGCCCTGCCCGCCCTGGCGCTGCTCGGCGGCCCGCGCCACCTCACCCCGAACCTCTCCTTCGACGTCCATACCTTCGTCGTCGCATGTTTCGCGATGCTCGTCGGGATCCAGATCGTGACCTTCGGCATGATCGGCCGCCGTTACGCTGCGCGGCAGGGTTTGCTCCCGGGCAGCCGGCACGACCGCGTCCTCGGCGCACTCAGCCTGGAGACCCTCCTCGCCGTCGCCCTGCTGCTGCTGGCGGCGGGCGGATCCGGGATCGGCTGGTCGGTGCTGGCGTGGGGGCGAACCGGTTTCGGCCCCCTCGCGGACGGCGCCCTCCTGCGGCCGATGATCCTGTCCGCCTGCTCGGTAGCGGCCAGCGTGCAGCTGGCGTTCTCGGCCTTCCTCCTCGGAATCCTCGAACTGCCCGGCGGCGATGCCCGATCCCGCCTGACCGGCCTGCGCGAGGCGATCGGTGCGGTCGAGACCTGAGATGGCCGCGATCCGGCATCTCATCGTCACAGGCGCCGGCGGCTACCTCGGTCGCGGTCTCGTCGCGGCGGCGCTGGCCGAAGGACGTAGCGTCACCGCGCTGGGCCGCGGCTCGCGCGGGCTGCCGGCCGGCGTCCGGCGCGTGGACTGGAGGCTCGGTGAGCCGCTGCCCCGAGCCTGTCTCGATCCAGCCTTGGCGGGCGACGAGCAGGCGCTCGTTCACCTAGCGCATGACTGGCGTGAGCCGACGCCCGGCGACGACCGGAACCGCGTCGGCAGCCTTCTGCTCCGGGACGGTGCGCGGGGCTTCGGCCTCGCTCGAACCGTGTTCGCCTCGTCGCAATCGGCGCGGGCGGACGCGCCCAACGCCTACGGGCGCGCGAAGTGGGCGATCGAGGAGCTGTTCGATGCACGCACCGAGCTGTCCCTGCGGATCGGCCTGGTCTATGGCGGTCCGCCGATGGCCATGTACGGCCTCCTGCGCCGATTGGCGCGGATGCCGGTCATTCCGATGGTCGCGCCCCACACCCCCGTCCAGCCGATCCACCGCTCGGAGGTCGCGCGCGGCATCCTGGCCGGTGTCGATGGGCCGTTATCCGGCACCATTGGCCTCGCCGGTCCGGTGGCGATCGCCTTCGGAGAGGTGCTGACCATCCTGGGAATCGGGCTGGACGGCCACCTGCCCCGGATCGTGCCGATCCCGCTGCGCCTCGCCCTGTTCGGTTGCGCCCTCGTCAACGCGCTGCCGTTCGGTCCCCGTATCGACCGCGAGCGCATCCTGGGCCTCGCCGGAACGCACCCGATGGCGACCCGGGCCGATCTCGCTCGTCTCGGCCTCGACGTGCGCCCCCTTGCGGACGGGATTCGCGGCGAGCCGGCCGCCCGCCGGGCGCTGATCGCCGAAGGCCGAACCCTCGAAGGCTACGTCCTGCGCGCGAAGCCGGACGGCGCCCTCGCTCGACGCTACGTCCGGGCGCTCACCCGGGAAGGCCCCGTCACCCCGCTCCCGCTGCCGTGGCTCGTGCGGCACAGGCCGGGCCTGCTGCGGTTCGTGGAACCCTTCAACGGACGAAAGCCGCTCGCCAGACGGCTGGCGCTGGCCGTGAGCCTCGTCGAGGCCAGTCCCACCGGACAGGCTGCCTTGGGCGGTCATGGCCGGGTCCGACGGCTCTCCGGGCTCGCCGCCGACGGGATGATCGAAGCGGTCGCCTTGCCGTTGCGGGCGGTACGCGCCCTGGTGCGATGAGCCCGCCCGAGGCCGACGTCGTCGTTATCGGCAGCGGGCCGGCGGGCGTCAGCGCCGCCTGGCCGCTGGTTGAGGCCGGCCTGCGCGTCCTCATGCTGGATGCCTCGGAACCGGGTTCTGACAAAGGTCTCGCCCCGGCGGTCCACCGCGCGCATCCGGATCATTGGAAGACCCGGTTCGGTTCCGATCTCGCCGCCGTCGAACCGCAGCCGGACCGGTCGCCGAAATTCGCCACGCCGCGTGCCCGTGCCGCGTTGAGCCCGTACCTCCACCGGCTCCAGCTCACGACCGATGGCTTCTTCGCCGCCGGCACCCTCGGACAAGGCGGCCTCTCGACGATCTGGGGGGCGCTCGCGGTGCCCTATACCGGCGCCGAGCGGGCGGATCTCCCGTTTCCCGCTACCGACCTCGACCAGGCCTACGCGCGCGTTGCCCGGAGGATCGGGCTCAAACAGGCCCAGCAGCCCTCCAATCCAGCGGCCCTTTTCATCCTGGCGCAGCGGGCACGCCAACGGGAGACCGAGGGTCTAAGCCTGGAACCGGCGCCGAACGCCGTGCTCGATGAACCTCTGGCGGATCGGCAGGCGTGCAATCGATGCGGGCTCTGTCTCTATGGCTGCGATCGCGGCAGCATTTATACCAGCACCCTGGAATTGCCGGCGCTGGCCCGGCACGCGAACTTCTCGTACCGGTCCGGACATCTGGTCCGCGCGGTCGAGGCGACGGGCGACGGCCATCGCCTCCGCATTGAGACCCGGAACGGCCCGGTTTCGATGCCGGCGGCGTGCGTGGTGCTCGCCGCCGGCACGATCGCAACCACCGGCCTTGCCCTGTCGCGTCTGGAATACTTCGGCCAACCGGTGCGGCTCCTCAGCAACCCGGCGGCGGCGACGGCTTTCGTCGTGCCGCGACTTGTCGGGATCGACGCCCCCGAACAGGCCTTCGGACTCGGCCAGGTCTTTTACCGCCTCGACGATGCAGCCGGGGTCCTCTACGGCGCCGATACGCTACCCCTCGACATGCTGGCCGCACGACTGCCGGTCGGGCGACCGTTTGCCCTCCGGATCGCCCGTGCACTCGCACCCGCGCTGTTGCTGGCGACCTGCTATCGGCCCGGCGCGTCGAGCCGGAACACCCTGACCGCGACCACGTCGAGCGGGATGACGCGGCTGGCGATCCAGGGTGAGACCACCCGGGAAATCAGCGATCGTCTGAGGTCGGATCTGTCCCGTCTCCGACGGGGCCTGCGGCGCCTCGGCGCGCTGCCGCTGCCGGGCTCGACCGCGATCCTTGAACCCGGAGCGGATGCGCATTACGCGGGCACACTCCCCATGGGCGGCGGTGGCGCGACCGCGACCACGGTGTTGGGCGAACTGATCCGCGCACCCGGGCTGTACGTGGTCGATGGTGCGGCCCTGCCGAGTTTGCCGGCCTCGCATCCGACCCTGACGATCATGGCGAACGCCGATCGGATCGGCCGTGCCCTGGCCCGCCGTCTGCGTTCCGGGAACCGACCGCGATGACGGATGCGATCTTCCCGAAGCGCCTCGAATCGGAGCGACCCGGGCTCCGGTTGCGAGGCACAGCGCACGCGACCGTGACCAGACCCCACGCCCGGCGCCGGAGCGACGGGATCGCTCTGGGCCTGACGGCGATCGCCACCGCGGCCTACCTGTGGGCGGCGTTCGCGGCGGCGCGCCACTCGTACTGGATGGACGAGGTCTTGGCCGTCTGGACCGCGCGCCGCGGCAGCGCCGCTGCGGTATGGGAGGCGTTGAGTCAGGGCGCCGAGTTCTCGCCTCCGCTCTATCACCTCCTGCTGCGGGCGCTTTTGGTTCTCGGTCTCGACGACCCCGTCATGCTGCGCCTGCCGTCGATCGCGGCCATCTATGGCGTCGCGCTGGCTGCCTTCGTGCTCGTGCGCCGACGCTACGCCATTCCGGTGGCCTGCCTCGCCCTGGTCTTCTGCCTGGCGGGACCGTTGTTCTCCTACGCGGTGCAGGTCCGGCAATATGCGCTCGTGGCCGCCTGCTTCGCACTGGCCTGCGCGCTGTGGGACGGGCCGGCGGAACGGCCGGTCTCGGCCCTTCGCGCCGCCGGGATCGCGATCCTTCTCAGCCTCGCCGTCGGGATGCACTTCTATGCCATCCTCCTCGCGGTCGCCCTCGGCATGATGGAGGCCGGCTGGATGATCCGTCACCGCCGCATCCGATGGCCGATCGTGCTGGCGCTGTTCGCGTCCGCGGCCTCGCTCCTGTGCTGGCTCCCGATCATGCAGGCGGTCAGCGCCTTCAATCAGGGCGATGCTGCCGCCCCCGGCTACTATGCGCGGCCGACAATCGCGCGGCTGCTCGCGACGTACCTGCTGATGACGGCAGGCGGCGACCCGCTGCCACCCTTTCCGCTGGCGATCGTCCTGACCGGCCTCGCCCTCCGGTGGCGTGCGGGTCGTCGCGCCCTACCGAGCGGTGACGATCTCGATCTCGTGACCGGCGCGGTCTGCGCGGTTCCGCTCATCGTCTACGCCTTCGCCCTGGCGGTGACCGGGACGTTCAATCCGCGCTACGTGATCGTGACGGCGCTCGGGATCAGCCTCGCCGTCGCCCGCAGCGTCGCGGCTCATCGGCACAGCGCCGTGCTGTCATGCGTCCTGATCCCGGTCGCAACCATGGCATTCCTGTCCGGCGGAGAGCCGACGCGGACCTTGCGCCGGGAAGACGCGATCGCCCTGGTGTCCCACGCTCCCGGCGCTCTCCCGATCGCCACGGGCAATGCCCAGCGGTTTTTCGAAATGACCCAGGCGCTCGGCCGGGCGCCGTCGCGCCGTCTGACGTTTGTGCAGGTGACCGACCAGGGCCGGAACCCGGATCCCACGAACGAGCATCAGGTGGATCGCTGGACGCATATCGATCCCGCGCTGCCGATCAGGCCGATCGATTCGTTCCTGGCCGACAACCCGGAGTTTTTGCTGTTCACCGATACCGCCATCCCGGACATGGCAGCGGCTTGTCTGCAGCAGCGCGGCTATGTCGCCACGCCGATCATGGCGGGCAGCGGGATGACCCTCACGCGGTTCCGTCGACCGGTCTCGGAACCTGAACCACGATAGTGACGACGCGCCGGTGAAGACCGCCGACTGATCGACGGCGCTCCGGTCAGCAGAAATCGAGTGAGGGAGAAGGTTCATCCGAGACGGTTCAGGCGGACCGCCGTGAACCTCTGCAAGATCGGATGTTCGTCAGCGCGCTGGCGCTCCCAAGGGGAATCGAACCCCTGTTTTCGCCGTGAGCCAACGCCGTATAAACCGCTAGAATATCGGGGTTTTCTGACTTGAGGCATTTGACCGGCAGTCTCGGGGAGGTTCGGATTTGTATCACCAGAGTGGGTCCGCTGTGTACCCCCTCAGAGGTCCAGGCCACCAAGGGGCGAGCCGTTTCACCAGGAGGCGCAGGGCGGTCCCGACGATCCCCGTTAGCTGTGTGCTCCTGCTGAAACGAACACCTAGACTTGGGGTATGAGGCACCCAGCATCTTCTTTGGAGCGCGCCTGAGCGTCCTTAATCACTTCAGCGTGGACTGACCATTAAGAACCATCGGATCAAGAGCCGCCCGTGCTTCATCATATGTGCTGACCGCACGCCGCTCTAAGCGCACAGGAAGGTTGAACATCACCGGGGTTGAGACATTGGAAGCCGAAGCTCGTATTCGGATCACACCTTTCGCCTCACCAGGACCCGATTTGGCAACTACCTTCCATCTGAACTCCTTAGGCTCAAGTTGATGCCGAAACTGGGTGCATCGTAACTCCCAGGAGTCTGATGGTATTCGATGCTTCTGGTAGAAGAAGAATGCGTAAGGGTCCTCATCTGGTTTTGGCGGCGGCCCTGCAATTCTCCGCGAGGGCGAGCCCAGCAAGCTATCGATACCATCGAACCGGCTTACCATGCGGGCCATATTGAAGAACTCGGCGCCAAGTCCAGAGGCGGGACCATACGCTCCTTCTGGCGGAGCGGGAGGAGCCGAGAGTCCACTACTGGTAATTTCAGTCTCTCTTATCAAGTCAAGGGTTATAGACCCGGCGCACTCGAACGTGACAACAAGATCTTCCGCAGGGCGAGCACCATCATTTGCCAGACGAACAGCAAAACGGCCGCTGTCGTTGGTTGCGTTTAGGAACTCATGAAAAGACTCAAGGGCCGACTTAGTGCTGATTTTCCAGCGCGAATAATTCTCCTTATACTGCGCGATATGCTGCTCTAATGGATGATGCCAAACGGTCCTCCCTATTATGCCCGCGTATCGATCGCCAAATGCATTATCACTTGTGTCCTGGCGCTGAGGACCAGGAAAATCACGTTTCATCGGAAAGCTCAGCTCAAGTTGCATCATGAGATGTGCAATCTGATCTTTCGTGAGGGAATCATATTGTGACATGGACAGGTCAAGACGGCCCACCGCACTGCCTGTCTCACTCAAGGTCGAAAGCACCAAGACCGGAACGCTTTTTTCGAGATCAGCCAATCGTCGTTCTAGGCCCGCGATCTTCTTCTCAGTCGCGTTCGGCTCCGGTGGTAGCAGCCACTCATCGGGAATGGGTATGTAACGCAAGCCTACGTGATGCGCAGTCACCATCGCTGGTGTATCGTTGGTTAAGAGCGCGGCGGGAAGCTCAGGTTGTTCAACTTGAAATGATAAGGCCTCGTCTACTAATCGGTCGTCTGGCTGAGATAAATCTAGGTGAGAGTTCTTCCAGCGTTCCGGATTGAGTCGTGGTGCCAAGCGCATAAGCACCCGGGGGTTCGACTCACGGAGTACGAAGAATTTGTCTGGACTAAGGAGAGTTGACCGAATCTGAGCATTAACTCTGCGGGCGCGGTCGGCTCTCCGACTGTTCCCGCCAGCCTTATGTTTGTCGATTTCTTGTTGAATTGTGCGTGCTAGGAATAGCTCAATAAGATCATCTTCCGTCACGCTGGACCAATCGATCTCTTTTGAGTCCCTGCATTGGAAGAAGAAGTTCGAATCCGGGAAGAACCGCATAACAAGCCATGCCTCGCACGATGCTCCTAAGCTACCACCAGTTGCGACCTGAGGATAAGGCCTCCGCTTCGTGATCAGGGAATGTCAGGATGTTGCATCTGTCCGGCTGTAGTTGCTCCCTGTCATACCCCCCCTTAGGGCTGTCAGGATCACAGAGTGCTCCCGGTCTCGCTAGGCGGCTCAGGGTATGTCCTGGATTTCCGGCAGCCTCGTGGGTCCCGTAGGGGTGTCAGCGTCTAGGCGTAACCCCCGGTTTAGCCGGGAAGCTCATCCGGTCCCTCAGATTTGAGGAGCCAAGGCTTCAACGGCTTAGGTTAGGATTGGCCTCTACCGGCCTTGCAGCATGTTCCCGACCCTGTAGGCCAGAGCGAAACCCTTTGGCGTCAGGTGGTACATGATCTGTCTGCGGCTTTCGGGATGAGGCCGAGACTCCACCAAGTGCAATGAGCTTGCACGGGTCCTGGCCGACTCCCCAATTTCCATCAGGGTCCTGGAGGCAACCGGCTGGATCGTCCCCAGCATCGCGGCGTAGTCAGTAGGCCCCTGACCGGGCCTCAGAGCCACTGCCAAGAAAGTCTCGATGTATGAGGCCGGAAGAGCCGGCTGCAGGCTCCTGAATGCTCCTATGACATCCTTGAGGCGTCCCAGGGTCCGCAAGGGGAGCCCATCGTTCCCGATAATGTCGCCACTCATGCGGCCTCCTGACGGATCTGGATTGGCTCGTGTCAGTAACGAAGGAATACCCGCGAGAGGGCCTGAGTCTCTTCAAGAGGACACGTGAACTTCTAGGCCTTCAATGTGGTCCATAACATCTGAGGCATCTTCATCGTCTGCGACGCATAGGCGTTCATCGGTCCAGTTGCCGAACGGCGCAGTTGTGAGTCGCTCCAGTCCTCTGGGTGTTAGTGCGGCAAACACATGCTGATGGCTCAGAGGCCCTGGATGTCTTCGGTGGCCCCGAGGATAGAAGGCGATATCGTAATGTAGCGCGTGAAACATAGGCTATGCCCCTGGCCGCCGCGTGCCTTTAGCACATCTCTTGCGGTCACGCTTGGCATATCTCACGGGTTTCTGATTATTACAAGTGGTTTCGATGGCATTATCTAAATCCGTTACATATGAATTGCTTTAGCAATGTAATTGGTATGTGGATCAAGGAGTATCTATCCTCTGGCCCCATACCGTCTCAGCGGAGCACGCGGCACGGCAAAGTCTAACAACAACGAGAGGCTTTACCGGATATTTGAAAGTGGGGATCCGTAGGAACTTCTGAAATCGAGAGCCCAGAAGGGACCCGGCCTGAGTCCCAAGCTGCCCTTCAGTTCTTCCCTGGACTTCTCAGCAAGCGGACAAGCTCAAGCGAGTAGAGTAATCAGTATGAGCGGAGATGTGCCCGGTGATCCACAGGATCTAGGTAGTCACCGAGCGACATTCGGCTGGGATCATGGGAGATTGAAAGCCTTAATGACTACAGCAACGCAAAGCCACATACATCCACCCGCGAATATGACTCCGAAGATGGTTAGAGGGTTGTCCCATAGCTTGTCGCTAACACACATCATCAAGGCCAACAGTCCCGGGATGGCAAACCAAACCACGGCGCAACTCCGACTGTATTGCGGGCTATGCTGTTTTGATAGCAGTTCAGCGGTCAACATGACATTACTTAATGTGGATATACGCTAGAAATTAGCACGAGACCTGTTTTTTGCTTTGATGCCTCCCTTGTCAGTGCCCCCGAGGCGTGTCAAGTTAACAGCAACGAACGTAGGGCTTCATTAGACAGGCGGCCTGGCTATGATCGAAGGCAAGGTCGTCACGTACCTTCGGGTCTCCACGGACAAGCAGGGCCGCTCAGGTCTAGGGCTGGAAGCTCAGCGGAAGGCTGTGTCGGACTTCCTCAACGGTGGCCAACGGACGATGCTGGCCGAGTTCGTGGAGGTGGAGTCAGGGAGCCGGGATGATCGCCCGAAGCTGGCTGAGGCGTTGGCGCTGTGCCGCATCCACAAGGCCACTCTCGTAATCGCTAAGCTGGACCGCCTGTCCCGTGACGTTCACTTCCTGACTGGCTTGGAGCGGGCCGGGATACGGTTCGTGGCGGCCGACATGCCTGAGGCAAACGAGATGGTCGTGCACCTGATGGCTGTGATGGCTCAGGCGGAACGGAAGCTCATCTCGGCGCGAACCAAAGCTGCCCTGGCTGCTGCGAAGGCTCGTGGGACGAAGCTTGGAGGTGACAGAGGTAACATCGCGTCCGTGCGGGCACTCGGGACTGAGGAATCCGTGAAGGTCAGGAAGGCGAACGCTGTGAGCCGGGCGCAAGACCTTGGACCGATCATCAAGGCCATCCGTGAGGAAGGCGCTACGTCCCTCCGTCAGATTGCTGCGGGGCTGAACGAACGGGGCATCACAGCGGCCCGTGGAGGCCCGTGGAGCGCCATGGCGGTCAGTCTCGTGCTGGCGAAGCTCGATAACAGCGGTGCGGCTGTGCGGCCTTCTAAGGCGATCTGAGGGGCCATTCTCGGGGACCAGGTGTCACCCGCCAGTCTGCCGGTGAAGTCAAGCAAACAATTTTCGACCCCCGCAGGCCCCCCGCAAGTGGTCTTGGGTGACCACTAAGCTTCTGTCATGGCGTGAAACGCAGAGGACTAAACATCCTTGCACCCCGAAACCTGCTGGTTGCTTTCCAATTGATGACGTGAGACCGTTTTGTGGCTGCGGGTTGCTCGGGTGTTCCGAAGTAGACCTGTGCGGCAGGACACAAAGTAATCCCTATTTGATGCCACCCTCATCATCATCACCGTTCGACTTCATCTCAGCCATTTCCAAGCTCAGGCAGAATGGACTGGGGGCGATCCTGGATACCTTCGGCCTGGGCCGGGACGGGTCGCAGAACTCCTCTCCCTCATCATCACCACAGCCCACGCAAGGCACTCCGGGGCCTCTCCCTGGGGAACCTGACTTCGCAGGGCGCCTACCGTTTCAATCAGGGTATGCCGGGCTCTCCGGACAGCCTTCAGACGGTGATGGCCTCATTACGCTCCATCGAGGGTACAACTGGTCTCCTCCGGCCATGGTGGAGAATGAGGACGGTCTTCTGGTCACGAACCTGATGCACACGGCCTTCAGGGCTCAGAAGCTGGCCGCTCAGGACGCTGCGGATGAGGAGGAGAGTCAGGCGCTCAGTGACAGCATTTCTCAGGGTGTGGCCTTGAAGAAGGCCCGGAGTGCCGCTGAGGACCAGGCCAGTGCCGAGAGGCGGGCGATGAGGGATGCGCAGTCTGATGCTGAGTTCCAGGCCTTAGCGAGCCAGAGGAGCACACCGAGGTCACCGGGTCGCGGAGGGTATCTCCGTTTGGGCCGTGTGGGCCGGGGCACTGCTCGATAGCGCACCGTAGCAGATTGCTCAGTAATCGTCAGGGCGACAGGGCGTCAGACTACCAAGTGAAGCGATGCCCTTAGTCCATTCCCGGGAGCTGCTGTGTTCTCGGGGATCTCTTACGTGGGGGCCTTATGGATATACTACAGGGCCTCCTACGGACATAGAGACTTTTAGTCCTCCTATGATGGTATGATAAGGGATATATCAGTGGTAGAGAACCAAGAAGACCTAGAGGCCACTCAGGAGGCTGATAGGCCCAAAGCTGTACGTCCTAAGAAGGATGATCCCTGGATAGATGAGTTCCTGTGTGCCCTGCCCGGTCCCCTCATAGCTGTGGTCAATAATGTGATTGCCAGGGTAAGTGAAGTCGAACAGAGAGACCGGAGGCGCAAGGATGATGTTGAGAAGCGCTACAGGCTCTTGGTGGAGGTTGTGGTAGCCAATCTAGCTAAATCCTACCTGACTCACCGCGAGCCGAAGCCTATTGTCGTCTGTAGAGACCACAAAGAGCCTCTTACCATCTACAACAACCACGACCTTCTCAGGCGGACTCTGGGTAAAACGCTGGACCTCCTACAGACCGCTGGATTTCTCCTTCAGACTGAGGGCTCCTCGATCAAAGGTCTCCGATCCACCATGCGCATCGCACCGGGTCTAATGTGCCTTATCGAGGATCACGGGGTAGACCTGTCGTGCTTCGGCAGGCTGGATGGTGAGCCACTGATTATTGTGTCCACCAAGGAGGACCGTGGGTACCACTTGGAGCCCAGGCATCCTCCCGTTGACTATCAGCCAACCCCTGAGACCCAAGCCCTCTCAGATCAAGTGGCCAGCATCAACGACTACCTCGGCAGGGCAGACATTCAGTTCCTTCGTGACGGCCTGGAACCAGTGAACTCCTTGGACCGGAAGCTCACGCGGCGCTTCAAGCTCCTCCCGAACCAGAGGCTTCGGTTTGACCAGGTCGGCAGGCTCTACGGCGGCTTTTGGATGAACCTGAAGAAGTACCGCCGGGGGAGCATCAGGCTTCAAGGAGAGCCCATAGCCGACCTAGATTTCGTATCGTTGCACCCAAGATTGGCTTACAGCCGCTTGGGCCGGAAGTGTCCTGATGGAGACCTCTATGACCTCACGGGCCACCTAGACGGATACGACCGGAACAATGAGCACCACCGAGATGCCGTGAAGCAGGGTTTGTGTTCGATCCTGAATGGTGGTCGCGGCGGTCGTGCTCCGGGCCAACCAAGCCACCTAGATGACCTCCCAAGGGGTACCACTGCTAAGAAGCTCCGAGAGGCACTGATATCAAAGCATCCCGGCTTAGCGACCATCATCGAGCCTAAAGAGCAATCCAAGGAGATCCTCGGGTACAAACTCATGTTCACCGAGAGCCTCATTCTCTTGGATGTCTTTTGGCACCTGATGGAGATGAACATCGTGGCTCTACCAAGCCATGACGGGCTGTTCGTTGCTCAGAGTAAAGCTCGAATCACTCAGAATGTCATGGAGTTTACCGCTCAGAGGATTACGGGCACCGACCTGCCAGTGAAGTGCAAGTCGGTCCCTGAGGCTCCTCAGGCGATTGTAGCGCCTCTCCACCTGGAGGCTGCCTGAAGACCCTCACTCGGGATAGGAGTGCGTGGGAAGGGGCCGTTCTTAGATTGGTGCACACTGGCCCCCGCCATGCTGCAGTAGGCGTCATCGTGATACTTCGAGGGCTTGTCTGTCGCAGGCCTTACGTTGCTTTCATGCAACACAGAAGCGGAACCCGGATTAATGTCTAACAGTGGACATAAGCAATGCGCTGAGGGTCCGACTTAGCTGCTGATTTCAGAGCAACCATTGAGATCATGGAGTGCCGCCAACTCTCCGCGCCAACCAAGAGCACTCGGAGATAGCCTCTAGGATGCGCTCGGAAGCCCCAGGACGGCCGCAAATACTCTCAAAGCAGCGAAGTGGCGGCTTGAGGCTGATGAGCGCCCTGGAAGCTCCTAGCGTGGCCGTGAATTAATGGTCCGGTCGGAAGCACTTTCGCAATAGGCACCGATGGAGAGAAGGAATGAGCCGGACACCATACGAGGATCCTATCGGACCGACCTGTAGGGCTGTTATTGTATCCAAGTCACGATAGAGTGCGCTGAGCAGTCATGTGATTTGCAGCTAGCAGGGAAGGGCAAAGAGTGAAACGGCGCGAGGTTTTGGGTCTGTTGACCGCCGCAACTGCTACATGGCCACATAGAACCTGGGCTCAGTCCAAACAGTGGCGAGTTGGTGTCATATTGGGCTTCCCAGAACACGATCACTTAACCAGTCTTTGCGTCCAATCACTCTCCCTAGGCCTCAAAGATCTTGGCCTTGAGAGTGGGCGCAATGTTCACATTGAATATCGATGGCCCGGTATCGACGCCGAAAAGACAAGAGTTTACGTTCGTGAAATGATCTCTCTCAAGCCGAATGTGATCGTTACCGGCACCAATCAAGTTGCCACAATCGCAATGCAGGAAACACAGTCGATACCTATTGTATTTGTTTTCATAGGCGACCCAATCGGCAGTAAGTACGTTGATTCACTTAGCCGACCTGGACGGAATTTGACCGGCTTCGCGAACTTCGAAAAACCGATGGGCAGCAAATGGCTAGAAGTGCTGAAAGAGTTGAGCCCCGACACAAAAAGGGTAGGCTTCATTTATCACCCGGCCGCTTCGCCGCATGTTGAATTCTTGTACTCGGCTCAAGCATCAGCCCCGCATCTAAGTTTTGAGCTAACAGGAATCCCCGTTAAAAACTTAGAGGATATCGAGATTTCATTGACTAATTTTGCAGGATCAGGCTCAAAAGGGGCCATTGTGGTTGCGCCTCATGCGCTTACGCTTGGATACCGTGACATCATTACTGGACTGGCTACACGCTACAAGCTTCCTGGCGTTTATGGGGATGCGTATTTCGCTTACAGTGGCGGCCTACTTTCCTATGGTGTCAATCCAGCGGCGCAGCTTCGACAGGCAGCCACATATGTGAACGCCATCATCAAGGGCGCAAACCCAGCGGAATTGCCAGTACACTTACCCACGAGGTACGAAATGATTATCAATCTCGTGGCAGCAAAAAAGCTCGGGGTTGACGTTCCTCCCTTGGTTTTGGCCAGTGCTGACGAGGTGATTGAGTAGCCCGGGCATGGAAAAACCTGCCGGCCGTCAGGGGACGTATTCCTCGTGATCCTACACAGGAGACGACGACACGTCACAAGGCTTACTGATCTCCAGAGTTCCAGGTCTGCTGGTGGACGCGTGGTCACCGAGAAGGTCTACGTGAAGCGGATGCTCACGGGTCACTGGAGCTTTGTGAGTGTGCTGGATGATGCCACCTGGGTCCACACGATATACCCACGGTCAGGCAAACTGCTTGTTACTCAGAACACCAGCACGGCCATGTCGGAACTCTCGGGGAAGATGATGACGGGCACCTGTAAGGTGATGGTTAGGTAGCGGACTGAGCTTTAAGAAGCCATCCTCGCATTGTTTGTAGGGCTACTCCAAGCCCATAGTTCTCAGCGATGTTTGGTGCGCTGTGGCCCTGCATGAAGTCCCGCACATCCTTGGGGCAACCGCAGTCCCTCAGATGCTGCTTCACAGTGTGGCGGATGCTGTGGACCGTCTTCTTCTTATCCTCAATACCGGCTGCTCTAAGAGCCTTCATGAGCGCCGCAGAGGCCGCATCCCGACCGTTCTCTCTGCCGTACCTCGGGAACACCGGGCCTGTCATCGAAGGCTGTCCTGAGCCATCCTGTAGCCTCTGACGCTGCTCTGTAAGGGCTGCCACGGCGGAATGTAGCAACGGGACCACGCGGACGCTCGCTTGGGTCTTCAGCCCACGAACCTCATTTGAGCGAATCTCCAGGAACGGCAGGCCTCCTTCCAGGTCCCTAACATCAGGCCAAGCGAGACCTGTGATTTCCTGAAGCCGCGCTCCAGTGTCCACCAGAAGCCTGGCGATGGCCCCAAGCTCCGGGTTCACAGACAGGGTGGTCACCTTCGCAAGCTCCTCCCTGGTCAACGGTAGGCGCTTCTCCCGGTCAGGCGTTGGGTCCGCGATGGTGTGGCGGTCGAAGGGGTTCCGCCTCTGGATGTCGAACTCCTGGAGCGACTTCTCGATGATCGCCCTGGAGAGCTTGAAGGCCTTCCTGATGCTGCCTGGGGAATGCCCCTTGGCCCTCAGGTGCTTCTCGTAGGCCCGCACGTCCTCTCTGGTGAGGGATGAAACCGTGTGGTCGGAACCCACAGCCTCCTTGAGGTAGGCGATGACGCGGACCTTCTCGGCCACCCACTTACGCTTGACCACCACGCCCATGCCTGAGGTCTCACCCTCCTTCAGTCGGAGGTAGACGGTCACAGCCTCATCCAGGGTGGGATCTGGCTTCTTAAGGACACCAAGGAGCGCCCGGGCCTCAGGGGACCTCTCAAGCTCTTGGTCACGGGTGTCAGGATTCCCCGGGTCGATCCCGAGGTGCTTCACACAGATGTTCTCGCGGACCTCAAACTCGTGGTCAGCCATGCCCTTCTTGTAGGGACGATAGGGCAGTCCGTGAGCCTCCAGAAACCCAAGGCCGCGGTACCAATCATCCACAGTGGAGTGGTCCTGGGTGACCACAGAGGCGACTGTGAGGCCTGTAAGTCCCCTGCCCTGCTCCTCGGTGCCCTGGGACAGCTTGTCACGCTCCAGGAGCTTCCAGGCCTTCAGGTGGGCCTCAGCGTCCGCATGGACCCGCAGGCACCGAAGCTCAGCTTCCTGCTCGTCCTTGGTCCCAAGGCTGACAACAATCTCCCGTTTCCCCGCACGGCCTCTCAGCGGCTCAGGGATCACCCGGCGGTACTTCCACACGCCGTGTCGGGACTGAACGATGTAGGGCATTCGACGGAACAGGAGGCTCACTTGAGGCCCCGGCTTGTATCCCCGTTTTGGGGCACCACAGAGGCTAAGTGGTTGTTCCTACTGCGCTTACAGTGGCTTAAAGAAGACCACTGGCGCTCCCAAGGGGAATCGAACCCCTGTTTTCGCCGTGAGAGGGCGACGTCCTAGACCGCTAGACGATGGGAGCTTTCCGGCGGCGCGGGGGTGCTATAGCCACCACCCGGCGGAGGAGCAAGAGCCTTCGTCGGGAAATCCGCATCGGCGGGTCGGAACGGGGTCGGATAAGGGTCGTCGTGGAGAAAGAGCGGGAGGAGCGGGCCGGGATCGTGGCCGAGGGCGGGGTGCGGCTCGACCGGGCGCTGGTGGCCCTGTTTCCGGACCTGTCCCGGGCAAGGCTTCAGGATCTGATCCGCACCGGCCAGGTACAGCGGGACGGCATTGCGGCCAGCGATCCGGCCTCCAAGGTGGCGGCCGGCGCCCACGTCGTCGTCACGGTGCCGCCCCCGGTGCCGGCCGTACCCTTGGCCGAACCCGCGGACCTGCCGATCGTCTACGAGGACGACGACCTGATCGTCATCGACAAGCCGGCCGGGCTGGTAGTCCACCCAGCCCCGGGTCACGAGAGCGGGACGCTGGTCAACGCGCTGATCGCCCATTGCGGGGCGAGCCTGTCCGGGATCGGCGGCGTGCGCCGGCCCGGTATCGTCCATCGTCTCGACAAGGACACGAGCGGCCTGATCGTCGTCGCCAAGAACGACAGGGCGCATCAGGGGCTCACCGCCCAGTTCGCCGACCACGGCCGCACCGGACCGCTGGAACGGGCCTACGCGGCGGTGGCCTGGGGTCTGCCGCAGCCGCGCGCCGGGACCATCCGGGCCAGCCTCGCCCGCTCGCGCCACCATCGCGAGAAGATTGCCGTCGTCTCCGACGAGACCGGCCGCCATGCGGTCACGCATTACGCCGTCGCCGAGGTCTACCGCGACGCCTCGCTGGTGCGTTGCCGACTAGAGACCGGGCGGACCCACCAGATCCGCGTCCACCTCGCCCATCGCGGCCATCCCCTCCTCGGGGACGCCACCTATGGCGGAGCCTTCCGCACCAAGGCAGCGCGGCTCTCGCCGGAGGCGCGGGCCGCGCTCACCGCCCTGGGCCGGCAGGCGTTGCACGCGGAACTCCTCGGTTTCAGCCACCCGCGCACCGGCGCGACACTCCGGTTCGAGAGCCTTCTGCCGCCCGACCTGAGGGCTCTGGTCGAAGCCCTGAGGGCGGACGCGGACGCCGCGCCGCCCCTGTAACCGGACCACCACGGCGTGCGAAAGATCACCCCGTACCGCGTCACAACGTGACATGGTACGACCAAACTCGCCGGTGGCGCGTTGATGGCGACGTGGGTGTCATCGACCGCAACCGGCGCACCGGCTGTCCATCCGAGATGGGTGGCCGGCAGGGTCGGCTCAAGAGCGGCCCGAGTGGACGGCACTGTTGTCCGTCGCGTCCGCCCGACAGGGGGACATAGGTCCAGGAGATTGCCATGGCCGGTACGCTGCCCGTGCTCGCCAACGAAGGTGGCCTGTCACGCTACCTCGACGAGATCCGCAAGTTTCCGATGCTGGAGCCGTCGGAGGAGTTCACGCTCGCCAAGAGCTGGCGCGACGCAGGCGACCGCGAGGCCGCGCATCGCCTCGTGACGTCGCACCTGCGACTCGTCGCCAAGATCGCCATGGGCTATCGCGGCTACGGCCTGCCGATCGGCGAAGTCGTATCGGAGGGCAATGTCGGCCTGATGCAGGCGGTCAAGCGCTTCGATCCCGACAAGGGCTTCCGCCTCGCCACCTACGCGATGTGGTGGATCAAGGCTGCGATCCAGGAGTACATCCTGCGCTCGTGGTCGCTCGTGAAGATGGGCACCACGGCGAACCAGAAGAAGCTGTTCTTCAACCTGCGCAAGGCGAAGGGCAAGATCTCGGCCCTCGACGAAGGCGACCTCAAGCCCGATCAGGTCAAGCAGATCGCGACCCGCCTCGGCGTGCCTGAGCAGGATGTGATCGACATGAACCGGCGCCTGTCCGGCGACACGTCGCTCAACGCGCCCCTGCGCGAGGAGGGCGAGGGCGAATGGCAGGACTGGCTCGTGGACAATGCCCCCAGCCAGGAGACCGTTCTGGCCCGCGAGCAGGAGGGGCAGAACCGCCTGTCCGCCCTGAAGGACGCGCTCGGCGTGCTCAATCCCCGCGAGCGCCGCATCTTCGAGGCGCGGCGTCTCGCCGAGGATCCGATCACGCTGGAAGATCTCTCCGGTGAGTTCGGCGTCTCGCGCGAGCGCGTCCGGCAGATCGAGGTTCGGGCCTTCGAGAAGGTGCAGGAAGCGGTCAAGCGCAACATCGCCAACCGCGAGTTGCCGCGGACCGGAATCGAGGCTCACTGACGGCCCCCGGCGCACGCGCGTGCGCCGGGACGACCTGTTGGCTCACTGCCAGGCGTCGAAGGCGTTCTGCATCACCTGAGCGCCCGCGGACCCCTTCTCGAAGGTCAGCACCGCCCGGCGACCGGACGTGTACCGGAGCGCGATATCGAACCAGTTTCGATGCAGGAGCAGGTCGGTGTTGCGCTCGACGTCGTTCTGCAGCGACGACAGGCCGATCAGGAACAGGTTGTCGCGGACCCGGACGGGCAGACCCGAGAAGGGTGACCCGCGGGCGCTCTGCTCGTCCTTCGCCTGAAGCAGCCCGACATCCTGCACCGTTCGCGTCGCGGCGCCGCTTCCACTCTGGCTGAAGGCCAGGCTCACCGTGTGCGACGCCGGCAGGGTGGTGTCGAGATTGCGCTGGATGGTCATCACCAGGGTGAGGCCTGCATCTGGGATGGTCACGGTAGCGACGACGGCGTTCTGCAGGGGCTGCCCCTGGTCACCGTTCACTGTGTCGAGCTTCCAGGTCACGCGGCCGGGCGTCGTCGTCGGCTGCCCATTCTCGGCGCCCGACACTTCCTCGATCAGTTCCGCCCTCTGAGCAACGGGGACGCCGGCATCGGCCGGGGCCGTGTTGGTCCGCGGCGGGGCGCTGCCCTCGGCGCGCGCGGCGGCCTTCGGCGCCGGTGTCGCATCGGCGCCGACCCGATCGCCGAATTTGGTCTCGGCGTCGGACTGCTGCGTATCCGCCGTTTCCGCGCCGCTCGCCGGCAGGTTCTGCGGCCGATCCCGCAACAGGAACGCTGCGACGGCGATCAACCCGATCACCACCGCAAGGACGCTCCCGACGAAGACGTTGCGCAGCACGCGGGACCGTCCGGTCCGTGGCGGCACCACCTCGATGCGCGGCCGCTGGCGGCCGCTTCCTGCCTCCGTAGCGGCCGTCAGGGCGTCTGGATCCTCCGCGGCGGGCGGATCCGCGCTCGGAAACTCCGCGGCCGGAGCGTCCAGTGGCGAGTCAAGGACTTCGGGGGTCACCGGCGGCGCCGTGCCCGGGCGGCGCGCCGCGATCGGGATCGGTGCCTCGCGCGGACCGGCTTCGGAATCCGGACCGGTCCCACGGGCCATCGGTTCGAAGGGCGGTCTCGCGGCGGGAAGAACCGGATCGGTCGTCGGGCCGGTTCCCGGCTCGGGCGGCGACGGCTCCGGAAACCCCGGCTCCACAGCCGCCGCGACGACAGGCGCGGGTGTGAGAGGCTCGGGCACGACCGGTGGGGGTGCGGCTGGCTCGGGGACTTGCGCGGCGTCGTTCGCCGGCGCCGGCAGACCGCCATGGTCCACCTCCAGCCGCTCGATCGCGGTATCGAGTGCCCGGCGCTCGAGATCGATATCCGCCTCCGACAATGGCGGGTCGAGCGAGCGCAGCTGGCTGATCAGCGCGTTGCGCGC
Source organism: Methylobacterium sp. P5_C11 (assembly GCF_054049775.1). Taxonomy (NCBI): domain Bacteria; kingdom Pseudomonadati; phylum Pseudomonadota; class Alphaproteobacteria; order Hyphomicrobiales; family Methylobacteriaceae; genus Methylobacterium; species Methylobacterium sp. P5_C11. The sequence continues at coordinate 25,641 of NZ_JBFULS010000046.1, forward strand.
ACGGTCGTAGACCGCCTTGCGCAGGGCGGGCGTTCGATCCGGCAGCGCATCGAGCGCGCGCGCCAGAAGCGGGTAGTAATCGGCCATGATGCCCTGGTCCGCCCCTTCGACCGCCGTCCGGCATCGCCGGTCGAGGGCCGGGGACCGAAGGCCGCGCCCACCCGACAGGTCCGGTCGCGGCCGTCGGCCGGTTTGTCGTGTTCCGGCGCGCGGATCGGCGCCCGCCCGTCGGCTGCATGATGAGGGCGGCACGGTCGCGAGACCGATGATCGAGCCGCCTGCGCCCGTTCTAGATCAAGCCCGCGCGGGCTGGATACAGGCAGGGCCGCCGAAAACGCGGGTCGTCAACGGGATAGCGCGCGACGCCTCAATCCTCGAACGGATTGTGCATCAGGATCGTGTCGTCCCGCTCGGGCGAGGTCGACAGAAGCGCCACCGGAGCCCCGATCAGTTCCTCGATCCGACGGACGTACTTGATCGCCTGCGCCGGCAGATCCGCCCAGGATCGTGCGCCTGCGGTCGTCTCCGACCACCCCGGGATCACCTCGTAGACCGGCTCGACCCGGGCCTGGGCGGCCTGGCTCGCCGGCAGGTGGTCGATCGGCTGGCCGTCGAGCAGGTAGCCCGTGCAGACCCGGATCTCCTCGAAGCCGTCCAGGATGTCGAGCTTCGTCAACGCGATCCCGTGGATGCCGGAGGTCCGGACGGTCTGCCGCACCAGCACGGCATCGAACCAGCCGCACCGGCGCTTGCGCCCGGTGTTCACACCGAATTCGCGGCCGCGGCTGCCGATGGTCTCACCGATCTCGTCGAACAGCTCGGTGGGAAACGGCCCCTCGCCCACGCGGGTGGTGTAGGCCTTGGCGATGCCCAGCACGTAGCCGATCGCCCCCGGGCCGAGGCCGGAGCCCGTGGCCGCCTGTGCGGCGACGATGTTGGACGAGGTCACGAACGGATACGTGCCGTGGTCGACATCGAGCAGCGCGCCCTGCGCACCCTCGAACAGGATGCGCTTGCCGGCCCTGCGCTCCTCGTCGAGGAGCGCCCAGACGGTGTCGGCGTACGGCAGGATCTTCGGAGCGATCGCCTTCAAATCGTCGAGCAGAGCCGCCGCGTTGACCTCGTCGATGCCGAGGCCGCGCCGGAGGGCGTTATGATGGGTGAGCACCCGCTCGATCTTGGCGGGAAGGGCGTCGGGATCGGCGAGGTCGACCACCCGGATCGCCCGGCGCCCGACCTTGTCCTCGTAGGCCGGCCCGATGCCCCGCTTGGTGGTGCCGATCTTGAGACCGGCATTGGCCGTCTCCCGGAAATGGTCCAGCTCCCGGTGGAGCGGTAGGATCAGGGTGGCGTTGTCGGCGATCCGCAGGGAAGCCGGCGAGACCTCGACGCCCTGCGCCTTGATCCGGTCGATCTCGTCGACGAGATGCCACGGGTCGACCACGACGCCGTTGCCGATCACGGACAGCTTGCCGCCGCGGACGACGCCCGAGGGAAGCAGCGCCAGCTTATAGGTGACGCCGTCGATGACGAGCGTGTGGCCGGCATTGTGGCCGCCCTGGAAGCGGACGACGATGTCGGCCTGCTCGGAGAGCCAGTCGACGATCTTGCCCTTGCCTTCGTCGCCCCACTGGGCGCCTACAACGACGACGTTGGCCATGCCTGCCTGCTTACCCGCGACGGAAACCGGGACGCCGCCGCCCACGGGTGCAGGCGGCGCACGTCGTCTGCCGTTTCCGCGATCCGGGCAGCGAAATCAAGCAAGCGGCCGCATGAGGGACCCGCGCTGCGGGCCGTGCGGCCGGTTCGCGACGGCTATTTGGCCTCGGTTCCGGGTGCCTGGCCAGGGAGTTCGTGGGGCTTGATCACGGGCATCGCACCGGATTGGTCCGGCTTCACCACGGTCCCGGTCGTCGCGGAATCCGGCGGCTTGATCACCCCGTCGTTCTTCTGGAGCTTGTCGCTCAGCGACTGATCGTTGGGCGGCGCATCGGCGCTCGGGCGGACGCGATCGGGCGGCGTCTGCACCGGACCGGTCGTCTGTGCGCAAGCGGGCGCCGCAGCCAGGGCCGCCACGATGGCGGTGAACAGGAGCTTCTTCGGCACGGTGGCCTCCCCGTTTCGGGACACGAATTCGGGGGGGAACAGCCGGGGCCGGGATCCGTTCCTGCCGTTACCGGATGCGGGCCGGTCGAGCAGTGGACGGAACCGGGCCGTTCGGAAGCGCCGCTCAGCCCCGACGGGCGGCCTCGATGTACAACTCGCGCAGGCGGCGGGTCAGCGGACCGGGGCGACCCTCGCCGATTTGCCGGCCGTCGATCGCGATCACCGGCATCACGAAGGCCGAGGCGCTGGTGTAGAACGCCTCCTGGGCGTCGTGGGCCTCGGCGACGGGAATCAGCCGTTCCTCGATCCGCAGATCGGCCTCCTCGGCGAGCCGCAGCACCGAGGCGCGGGTGATGCCGGGCAGCAGCGCCGTGGAGAGCGGCCGGGTCACCAGCACCCGGTCACGGCTGACGATGAAGGCCGTGGAGGAGGAGCCCTCTGTCACCGCCCCGTCCTCGACCATCCAGGCCTCGGCGACCCCGGCTTCGGCGGCCTGCTGCTTGGCGAGCACTTGCGCCAGCAGGGCGACCGATTTGATGTCCCGACGCTTCCAGCGCAGATCCTCGACGGTGATCACCCGGGCGCCGGTCTCGGCGAGCGGGTTGGCCAGCACGGTCTTGGCCTGCGTGAACATCACCACGGTAGGCTCGGTCCCGGCCTTCGGGAACGCGAAGTCGCGTTCCGCGACGCCCCGGGTCACCTGCATGTAGACGAGCCCTTCGGTGACGCCGTTGCGGGCGACGAGTTCGGTCTGCAGGCGCTCCCAGCCGGCCGCATCGTGCGGGTTGCGGATCCCGATCTCGCCGAGGGACCGGTCGAGACGGGCGAGGTGGGCGGCGTTGTCGACGAGCCGGCCATCGATGATCGCCGAGACCTCGTAGATGCCGTCCGCGAACAGAAAGCCGCGATCCATGATCGGTACGCGGGCTTCCTCGAAGGGAAGGAACTGGCCGTTGAGGTAGACGATGCGGGGAGCGGTCACGGATAGCCTTCCTGTGTTCGTCGCGGACCCCGGCGCGCGATCCGCCGGAACGGTTTTTGATCAGCCGGACCGGGAATCGCGACGGGGACCTCGAGCCGGTCCCGATCGCGAGGCGATCGGCTCGCGCAGGGATCGTCCGGCCGGCTCAGGAGGCCGTGCCGAAGACGCGCTCGAAGATCGTATCCACGTGCTTGAAATGGTAACCGAGATCGAAACATTCCTCGATCTGCCCCGGCGTGAGCGCGGCGGTGACATCCGGATCGGCCTTGAGCAGCGCCAGGAAGTCCCCCTCCCCCCGCCAGACCGGCATCGCGTTGCGCTGGACGAGACGGTAGGCCTCCTCGCGCGACACGCCGGCCTGGGTCAGCGCCAGCAGCACGCGCTGCGAATGGACGAGGCCGCCGAGCCGGTCGAGGTTCTTCTGCATGGTGGCCGGGTAGACCAGCAGCTTATCGATCACTCCGGTCATGCGGGCGAGGGCAAAATCGAGGGTGACGGTGGCGTCGGGGCCGATCATCCGCTCCACGGAGGAGTGCGAGATGTCGCGCTCATGCCAGAGGGCGACGTTCTCCAGCGCCGGAGTCACGTAGCCGCGCACCATGCGGGCAAGGCCAGTGATGTTCTCGGTCAGCACCGGGTTGCGCTTGTGCGGCATCGCCGAGGAGCCCTTCTGGCCCTCTGAGAAATACTCTTCCGCCTCCAGCACCTCGGTCCGCTGGAGGTGGCGGATCTCGATCGCCAGGCGCTCCAGGGACGAGGCGACGACGCCGAGCGTCGCGAAGAACATCGCATGCCGGTCGCGCGGGATGACCTGGGTTGAGACCGGCTCGGGCGTCAGGCCCATCTGCTCGGCGACGTAATGCTCCACCCGCGGGTCGATGTTGGCGAAGGTACCCACCGCCCCGGAGATCGCGCAGGTGGCCACCTCCTCCCGGGCCGCGACGAGGCGCGCGCGGTTGCGCGCGAACTCGGCATGGGCCTGGGCGAGTTTCAGTCCGAAGGTGACCGGCTCGGCATGAATGCCGTGCGAGCGGCCGATGGTGGGGGTGCGCTTGTGCTCGAAGGCCCGGGCCTTCAGGGCGTCGAGCAGGGCATCCACGTCCGCGATCAGGATGTCGGCGGCGCGAACCAACTGGACGTTGAGGCAGGTGTCGAGCACGTCCGAGGACGTCATCCCCTGGTGGACGAACCGTGCGTCGGGGCCGACGATCTCGGCGAGATGGGTGAGGAACGCGATGACGTCGTGCTTCGTCACCGCCTCGATCGCGTCGATGCGGGCGACGTCGAACACCGCATCCCGACCCTTCGCCCAGACCGTCTCGGCCGCGGCCTTCGGCACCACGCCAATCTCGGCGAGCGCGGTGGTCGCGTGCGCCTCGATCTCGAACCAGATCCGGAAGCGGCTCTCCGGCGACCAGATCGCCGACATTGCGGGGCGGCTGTAGCGGGGGATCATGGTGGCCTCGGCACGGTCCGGACTGCGTGCGTCGCCGGTAGCATGCGCCGGCCCGGCCACTCAATGCGGATCGAGCATGCCCGCTCGGCGACGGCCGGGGACCGTCAGTCGTGCCCGGCGCGGTCGACCCGCACCCAGCCCTGGCCCATCAGCCGCTCCTGCGGGCGGAAGCGGGACTTGTAGTCCATCTTGCGCGAGCCCTCGACCCAGTAGCCGAGGTAGAGGTACGGCAGACCCAGCCGACGGGCGCGGCTGATGTGGTCCAGGATCATGAAGGTCCCGGGCGATCGCGCAGCCTCCGCGGGATCGTAGAACGAATAGACCATCGACAGCCCGTCGGCGAGGACATCCGTCAGGCAAAACGCCAGCGGCGGTCCGGAGCCGCGCCCCGTGATCGCCGTATCCGGACCGTGCCGCCGGTACGAGACGAGATGGGTGTCGACGTGRCTGTCCTCGACCATCATCGCGTAGTCGAGCACGGTCATGTCGACCATCCCGCCGTCGCCGTGGCGGGCGTCGAGGTAGCGTCGGAACAGGGCATATTGCTCGGAGGCCGGCCGGTTCGGCTCTGGGGTTCCGACCCAGTCGGCGCCGCGCGCCAGGATGCGCTTCTGACTCGCGGTCGGCACGAACTCGTCGACCACGACGCGCACCGAGATGCAGGCGCGGCACGTCTCGCAGGCCGGACGGTACGCGATGGTCTGGGAGCGACGGAAACCGCCCTGGGTCAGGATCTCGTTGAGGTCCCGGGCGCGCCGCCCGACGAGGTGAGTGAAGACCTTCCGCTCTTCCTGTCCCGGCAGATAGGGGCAGGGCGAAGGAGCGGTCAGGTAGAATTGCGGTGTGTCGCGCGGATGGCTGGTCACGCTTCTCACAGACCCTGCGCCGGGTTCATCCTCGCGGCGCCGGCATGCCAATGTACAGCCGACCGGCCGGCGCTCAATGGCCCCGCCGGTCGCACCGTCAGATTTTCAGTGCGGGAAACTGCGATCAGCGCGCATGGACGACGGCGAGGCCCAGGAGCAGATCGTGGCCGAGCCGCCGGTCCGACCGCATCAGACCGAAGGCGATATCGACGCACCAGAGCAGGAAGGTCGAGACCGCGACGTAGAACAGCAGCGCGTGGACGGCCGCGGTGATGACGTCGACTCGCGCACCGCTCTCGGGCGCGACCGTGCGCAGACCCATCAGACGCTGGCCGATCGTGCTCTGCTTCGATCCCCCGACGGTGATCGCGCTGTAGATGATGCCGCTCGCCGGCAGGATCGCGAACAGCGTCCAGCCGAGGCCGAACGTCACGACGCCGATGACCGTGATCAACAGCGTCAGCACGACCGTGAAGCCGAAGATGAACAGGATATCGAGAAGATACGCGACCGTCCGGCCGCCGAGGCTCGCCCGCACGAACGGCACCGGCAGCGCGGTGGCGTAACCAGGCGCGTCGAAGCGCTGAGCGTAGTCGGGTTGAGGGTTCTGGATCATGTCGCGTCCTGCAAGCGAGCCTGCGGACGACAAAGTGGGTGCGTCCCGAGGGTGCCGCAAGGGGATGCGGCGGCCGCCGCGCCGCTCACCGCTCGGCCGGATCGCCGGCGGCGGCGTCGGGCGTGTCGAGGTAGAAGCGCTTCAGCATGTAGAGCGCGGGTCCGGACAGGGTGGTCGCCTCCGTGGCGAGCGCCACGAGGGTCGTCCCGGCGTCGAAGCGGCAGGTCAACCAGTGCGGCCGGTCGCCATGCAGGTAGTCGACCCGCACCGAGTTCGCCGCCGGTCCCGGCGCCGCACGCAGCAACCGGATCCCGGCCTCCGGCGCGACCGCCGGGAGGGCTCGGCGGCAGGTGGCGACGCGATCCCGGCGGAGGGTGTCCTGGCAGGCCACGAGTCCGCCGAGGAATCCGGCCGCGACGGCGGCTGCCAGCAGCCAGCGGTGCCCGTGCCTCACGGATGGCTGCGCAGGCGCTCCGCGACCCGCGGCGCATGATAGGTGAGGACGCCGTCCGCCCCGGCCCGCTTGAACGCGAGGAGCGCCTCGACCATCGCGCGATCGCCGTCGAGCCAGCCGTTCCGGGCGGCGGCCTCGATCATCGCGTACTCGCCCGACACCTGATAGGCGAAGGTCGGCACCTGGAACTCGTCCCGGATCCGGCGGATGATGTCGAGATACGGCAGGCCGGGCTTCACCATCACGGAATCCGCGCCCTCGTCGAGGTCGAGCCGGACCTCGCGCAGGGCCTCGGCCGAATTGCCCGGATCCATCTGGTAGGTGCGCTTGTCGCCCACGAGCGCCGCCTTGGTGCCGATCGCGTCGCGGAACGGTCCGTAGAAGGCGCTGGCGTACTTGGCCGCGTACGCCATGATCTGCACGTCGAGGAAGCCGGCCTTGTCGAGGCCGGCGCGGATCGCACCGACGCGCCCGTCCATCATGTCGGAGGGCGCGATGATGTCGGTCCCGGCCTCCGCCTGGATCAGGCTCTGCTCCACGAGGACCGCCACGGTCTCGTCGTTCAGGATCGCCCCGTCCTTCAGCAGGCCGTCATGGCCGTGGCTGGTATAGGGATCGAGGGCGACATCGGTCATGATCCCGACCTCGGGCACGTCCCGCTTCACGGCGCGCACGGCCCGGCAGACGAGGTTGTTGGCGTTGAGCGCCTCCGAGCCGGTCGGATCGCGCAGCGACACCTCGGTAAAGGGGAAGAAGGCGACCGCCGGGATGCCGAGCCGCGCCGCGCGCTCGGCGTCGCGCACGATCTCGTCCACGGACAGCCGCTCGACGCCCGGCATCGAGGCGATCGGCTCACGCCGGTTCTCACCCTCGATCACGAACATCGGCCAGATCAGGTCGTCCACCGTGAGGGTGTGCTCGCGGACGAGACGGCGCGACCAGTCCGATTTCCGGTTGCGGCGCGGACGCTGTGTGATCTTCAGGCCCTCCACGCGGGCGCCCTCGCGGGCGGCCTCCACGGCGAGGGGGCGCGGCTCTGGCAGGGTGTCTGACATGCGGCTTCGCTACCGTTCGCGCGGACCACGCCGCGGATCGCGCGGCGCTCATGCGCCGGAGGCGTTCGACTACCACACCGCGCCGAGGCGGCGAAACCCGACCGTTGACGCAGGACGGCGGAACCGCTTCAACCCGGCACGTTCCGTCTCCACAAACCAGGATCCCGGCCCTTCGCCCATGAACCGGCCCATCATCTCCGCGAGTCACCGGTAGTGCCCGGCTACCTTCCGATCCGGCGCAAGGCGCCCAGGCCGGGCGGCATCCCGAGCGACCGGATCGAGCGCGCTCAGGGACCCGCGCCCGGCACCTGGGACACGGCGCTGATCTGGTTCATGCGGCTCACCGCCCTCGTCTGGCTCCTCAAGAGCGTCCTCGCCTGGGCGACGATCCTCGACGTTCTGCCGGGCATCCGCCCCTTCGAGGCCGAGCCCTTCGGCCGCCAGTCCGCGATCGTCTATTTCGCGGTGATCGATGCCGCGGCAGCGATAGGCCTCTGGCTCACGAGCGCCTGGGGCGGCGTGATCTGGCTGCTTGCGGTCACGTCGGCGATGACGCTCGCGGTCCTGACACCGCAACTGTTGCCGCTGCCGGTTCCGTTGCTCGTATTCGGGATCAGCGTTGTGACGTTGTACTTCCTGCTGTCCTGGCTGGCGGCACAGGAAGCACGGTGAACGAACCGTTCTTATCTTCGCTTCAGTTTGTCTTTACCGCGAAGAGTAAATCGCGAATTCATCCTGTCGCTTAAATCGCCTTTCATTCCCGAGCCCTAGCTTATCCATCAGCAGCGGCACAGCATCGAACGGATGCCGCATCCAACGGATGGCGAGGCAGAGATGAAGACCCAGAACGCGCGGATCACGCAGATCGAAGCCCCCGAGGAAGCCTCGACCGCCAAGGGGTCCTACCTCGAGGCGCTCCATCTGGTGGAGCGGCTGCATCGCCGGCTCCTCGACGTGATCAAGGACGAGTTCGAGCGGCGTGGCCGCGAGGACGTCAACAGCGTCCAGGCCCTCCTCCTCTACAACATCGGCGACAAGGAGCTGACCGCGAGCGAATTGCGGACGAAGGGCTACTATCTCGGCTCCAACGTCTCGTACAACGTGAAGAAGCTGGTCGAGGCCGGCTACCTCCATCACGCCCGCTCGAAGACGGATCGCCGCTCGGTTCGGATCAGCCTGACCGACAAGGGTCGCCAGGTCCACGAGATCATCCAGGGTCTGTACGACAAGCACGCACGGACGATCGCGCCGATCGGCGGCATCTCGGAGGACGACTTCAACCGCCTGAACCAGGCCCTCGGCCGCCTGGAGCGCTTCTGGACCGACCAGATCCGCTACCGCCTCTGAGCCGCGCTCAGAGGTTGAGAAGACCGACGATCCCGGAAATGACCGCGTAGGCGAAGCCGGCATTGATGGCGACGCCGAATATCCCGATCACGAGGCCGCCCAACACGACGAGACCGTCGCGCTCGACGAGCCCGAGCCCGACCAGGCAGACCGCGAGACCGAGGGGGATCTGCCCCACGATCGGCGCGGCCACGATCAGCGCGAGGGCGAGGGCCAGCAGGACGATCCCCATGCCGCGCATGCCGAGCGCGGTCTCGAACACGCTGACGCGGGGGCGAGACCAGCGCTCCAGCCGGCGCAGGATCGGAACCGCACGGGTGACCGCGCGCCGGACATCCACCAGGGCGATCGACCGGCCCAACAGCATCCGCGGCAGCCACGGCGCCGACATGCCGGCGGCGATCTGGATCGCCACCAGCAGCAGGAGCAGGCCGCAGATCAGCGGGATCGGCGGCGGCATGGGCAGGCAGTTCGGCAGCCCGAGCAGGACCACGAGCAGCGCGAAGGCGCGGTCCCGCAGGACCGCGACGATGTCGCCCACGGTGAGGCGCTCGCCCTCCTGGCTCGCCAGCACGGTGAGGACGTCCGACGTTCGTGCACCGGAGGTCAAGGATCCGCCAACCTTCGCTTTCCCGCGGGGGCTCTAGCCGAGTTCATCTGGCACGCCAAGCACGGCAGATTCGCGACAACGTGATGGTGTCCGGCGGGCAACCGCGCCCCGGGGGGCGCTCGCTGGCTGGGCCTGCCTTCGCCAAGTCGCAGCGTGCCGCATGCCAGCATCGCCACGCGTCTGCCGATCGATTGATGCCAGCGCCCAACAAATACGGGGATTACAACCCACGAATCCATGCAGAACGGTTAATTTTATCTTAAGCTGATCCTCCGGCTCCGGAGGATCGAGCACGATAAGTCTGCGCGTCGCCTCAAAGATCGGTGACTTCGCATCCGGACTATTTGCACTGATCTCGAGCATCGTGCTTTTTACTGTCCCAGCGCGTGCCAGCGAAATCGACACGCTGCTCTTCGGCAGCCTCGACGCCGGCGGCGATACCTTCCTGACCCTCGGAGCGAAGGTCGGCCTCAGCGCCCTCGCGCAGGAGGGTTTCGCCACGCTGGCGACCGTCGGCGGAGGACGACGCGCGGAGCGTGGCGCGGACGGCCCCCGCGCGCGATATACCGTCGCCGCCGCCGCGGTCGCCGGCTATCAGTGGTTCTTCGACTGGGGCGTGATCGCCGCCTTCGCCGGCCCGGAGATCACGAAGGAGATGCTGCTCGCCGCGCCGAGGGTCGATGCCCTGCCGACTCGCTTCGGCCTACGGCTRCACGGCGAGGTCTGGGCGCGCCCGACGGAGGCGACGCTGCTTCAGGCGAGCGTGGTCGCGGGATCGGCCCGCGACAGCCTCTGGGCGCGGCTCGCCTGGGGTTATCGGCTCTGGGAAACCTATATCGGCCCTGAGGCCGCGCTCTACACGGACGCAACCGGATACGCGAAATGGAGCCTCGGCCTCCACGCGACCGACTTCTCCTTCGGCCGATACAGCGTCCGCGCGTCGGCGGGCCTCCAGTCCGAGACCGGCCGCGCCCGAGCCTCTCCCTATCTGACGCTGTCGGTCTGGTCCCCGCTTTGATCGTCCGGTCCGACGTCGAGGGCATCGAGGAACGCGGCGGCGTCGCGGCGGATCTCCGCGCGGCGCTTGTCGCCCAAGCCGCGCAGGGTCCGGTATGGCATGGCCATCCGTTGATTCCCTGCCAGTCGCTCCTCGTTCTGGATCAGGAAGTTCCAGTACAGATAGTTGAACGGACAGGCGTCCGGCCCGGATTTGACCTTCACGTCGTAGGAGCAGGACGCGCAGTAATCCGACATGCGGTCGATATAGGCACCCGAGGCTGCGTAGGGCTTGGAGCCCATCACGCCCCCGTCGGCCCACAGGACCATTCCGTGGACGTTGGGCAGTTCGACCCATTCGTAGGCATCGGCGAAGACGATCAGGTACCATTCCTCGACCTGGGCCGGGTCGAGGCCGGCAATCAGGGCGAAGTTGCCGGTGACCATCAGGCGCTGGATGTGGTGAGCGTAGGCGTGGGCGCGCGTCTCCGTGACGACCTGGGCGACGCAGTTGAGCCGGGTCTCCCCCGACCAGTAGAACCACGGCAGGTCGCGGCTGGCGCCGAGGGCATTGGTGTCCCGATAGGCAGGCATCCGTGCCCAGTAGAGGCCGCGCACGTATTCCCGCCAGCCGAGAATCTGCCGGATGAAGCCCTCGACGCAGTGGAGCGGGGCCGAACCGTCACGATAGGCCCGCTCGGCGGCCCAGCACACCTCCTCGGCGGTGAGCAGGCCGGCATTGAGGGCGGGCGACAGGAGCGCGTGATACAGGAAGGGCGCCCCGGTCTTCATGGCGTCCTGGTAGTCGCCGAAGGTCGGCAGGCACTCCGCCAGGAAGTGTCGGAGCGCCGCGAGGGCGTCGGCCCGGGTCACCGGCCAGGAGAAGCCGGTGAGATCGCCGAAATGGTCGCCGAACTCCGTCCCGACCAAGTCGATGACCGCGCGCGTCACGGCATCGGGCTGGAAGCCGATCCGGTCCGGCGGACGATGTCCCTTGGGCAAGCGCTTGCGGTTCTCGGGGTCGAAGTTCCAGCGGCCGCCGGCAGGCTCGCCGTCGTCCATGAGAAGGCCGGTGCGCCGCCGCATGCCCCGGTAGAAGGTCTCCATCCGCAGGTGGTGCCGGCCCTCGGCCCAGGCGGCGAATTCCTCGCGGGGGCACAGGAACCGGTTGTCGGCGCGGATCTCCAGCGGCGCGGGCAGGGTCTCGCGCCAGTCCTGCATCATCGCCCAGACGCGCCACTCGCCCGGCTCGGTGACCACCACCCGTTCGGGCTTGTGGCGCGCGACCGCGCGTTCCAGCTCGCCGGTGAAGCTGCCGGTGTTGCCCCGATCCGTGAGGTGCACGTAGTCGACGGCGATCCCCTCGGCCTCCAGCTCGGCCGCGAAATGGCGCATGGCGGCGAACAGGAACGCGATCTTCTGCTTGTGGTGGCGGACATAGGTGGCTTCGTCGCGAACCTCGACGAGCAGGACGACGTCGCGTTCGGGATCGAGGTCGACGAGGCTCGACACCCGGCGGGTCAGCTGGTCGCCGAGCACGAACCGGAGCGTGCCCCGCGGGGCGGCGGCGCGGCGTTTCGCGGTCACCGCCTCAGCCCTTGGTGCGGAGGGCGGAGCGGCCGCCGTCCACGCCGATCACCTGGCCCGTGATCCAGGCCGCCTCGTCCGAAACGAGGAACGCGGCCAGGGCGCCGACATCCTCCGGGCGCCCGAGCCGCTGCAGCGCGTGCATCGCGGCGATCCCCTGGGCGAGGGTCTCGTTGCCGGTGATCCCGGCGGCGAGGGGCGTCCGCGTCAGGGACGGCGCCACGACGTTGACGCGGATCTGGGGGGCGAGTTCGGCGGCCAGGGACAGTGCTAGGCCCTCGACGGCGCCCTTGGCCATCGCGACGGAGGCATGCGCCGCGAATCCCTGCGCCACGGCCACGGTCGAGAACAGCACGACCCCGGAGCCGGCCTCGCCGGACCCGGCCTTGAGCGCGCCGGCTGCGGCCTGCACTGCCGAGAAGGCACCCAGCGCGTTGACGGCGAAATCGCGCTCGACGTCAGCCCGGGTCAGCCGGCCGAGGGGACGCAGGTTGATGGTGCCGACTGCGTAGACCAAGCCGGCGAGTTGCGGCCCCGCGGCCTCGGTCGCGGCGGACAGGAAATCCGGATCGGTGACGTCTCCCGCCGTGACGCTGGTTTCGCCCAGCTCAGCGGCGGCCTGGGACAGGCGATCCCCGTCCCGGGCAGCGAGATGCAGGGCATAGCCACGGACCCGGAGGGCGCGTGCGGTGGCGAGGCCGATACCGCCGGTCCCGCCATAGATGATCACCCGACGCACGTTTAAACCCCTTGCTACCCTGACGAACCCGATCAAGGTAAGGCTGGGGACGCCCCCGGGCAGGCGGCGGACCGTGGCCCTCCACGTGCACAAGGTCGCAGGCGGCAACCATGAAGTTCGCGTTCGCCGGCATCGACTTCCTGGGTGGGGTCTTCGAGGGCCTGCTGGACGTCGGCTGGACCCCGGTGAAGCTGTTCACGCGGCCCTGCGACGGCATCTACGACCACAACGACGTGATCGTCGCACGGGCTCGGTCGCTGCGCCTGCCGATCCAGCTCTCGCGGATCCGGGAGCGGGACATCGAGGCGCTCCAGGTCGAGCACGGCCGGGAGTGGGCTCTCGTGGTGGCCGGCTATCCATGGCTGGTCCGCGGGTGGAAGGGTCGCGCCGCCTACGGCCTCAACATCCATCCGTCTCCGCTCCCGACGGGGCGCGGACCCTACCCGTTATTCCGGGCCGTGCTCGACCGCTACGAGACTTGGGGCGTCACCGCCCACGTGCTCGCCGACGGCTTCGACACCGGCGATATCCTCGCTCAGGACATCTTCGCGCTTAGTCCCCAGGAGACCCACGAGACGCTGCTCGCGAAGTGCCAGATGGCCGCACGCCGCCTCGCCGCGGGGCCGCTCGGACGCGATCTTCCCGGCCACTGGCGGCGATGCGAGCCGCAGGGCGACGGCTCTTACTGGCCCCGCGCGAGCGATGCCGACCGAACCCTCGATTTCCGGCAGGAGGTGGAGACGGTCCTGCGCCGGGTTCGGGCCTTCGGCACCGTCGAGACGATCGCCCGTCTCGGGGACGCCCGGGTCTTCGTTGCGGAGGCCCATGGCTGGCAGGAGCGCCATGGGCACACCCCCGGTACGGTCGTGCATCGCCACCGGCGCCACGTCGTGGTGGCGGCGTCGGACGGATACGTACAGCTCACCCGCTGGTCGCCGGTCCCCCTTGCCGAGGCCGCTCAGGTGGGCCGCTGACCGCCCCCGGGGGAACCGAAGTGCAGGCCCTGATGTTTCCGGCGGCCTAGCCCATCACGGAGCCCGCCATGTCGACACGCGCCAGCCTCGCAGCATCCCTCGGGTTCGCCGCGCTGTTCACCGGCTCCGCCTTCGCGCAGGCCGTGATCGTGGCGCCCGACGATTTCGGCCCCGACGACGACGTCATCGTGCGCGATTACATCGTACGTCGTCCGGTGGGGCCTGGACCGATCGTCGGGTCGATTCCGCTTCGTCCGGGCAGCATCGTGCCGCCCGACGTGCGGCTGGCCCCCTTCACGGAAGCGCCCAACCCGCGCCTCCGCCGCTTCGGTTACTTCGTGGCGCCGGGCGACAAGATCGTGGTCGTCGATCCCGAAACCCGCGCCGTGGTGCGGATCCTCGACCGCTGAGGATCCGGCCCCCGGTCACCAGTCGCTGAGCGCCGCCCGCTTCCATCGGTCGGGGGCGACGCAGCGGTATTCGAAGGCGTCATCCCAGGCATGGTCGCCCGGGGTGCAGGGCGCACGGCTGTCGGCGGGCGGCCGTGGCAGGGTCTCGCGGACCGAGGCCGCCTCGATGCGTCCGGCGTCGCTGATCCGGACCACCGGTCCCGATCCCGTCTCGTACACGAGATCGCGCCCGTCGAATCCGAGGCTGCGGATGAACCCACCGTCGCGGTTCCCGTCGAGGCCGATCGCCTGACCGGCGCCGAGGAGGATCGGCACGCCCGTGAACCTGGCGGCGGCGGCATCGATCCCGATCCCGTAGGTGCCCTCCCCCTGGAAGGAGATCGCGCGGTCGGTGATGGATCCGGCGAGGTTTCCCATGAGGATTCCGTAACCGGTATGGGCGCCCGGCACCCCGCCGGTGGAGATCTGCAGGCCGACGCGCTGACGGTTGCGATCCGTGGTCGGCGATTGGGCGGAGACATCGATCTCGGCACCGATGCAGGAGGCCACGGGATCGGCCTCGTCGGTCATGTCCACGCAATTGAAATTGCCGGCCCAGGACGGGCCGACCGGTCCCACTCCATTCGGCTCCTTGAAGACCGTGCCGTTGACCGCGACGTTCTGCGCGCCTGTGCTGGCGAGGGCGCGGTTGTGCAGTTCTCCCGTGATCGTCCACTCGTAGCCGGCGTTCTGCGGTCCGGTGGATCCGAGCGCCCAGATCGCCTTGTAGGTGTGAGTGGCCTCGCCAGAACCCTCCGGCACGTGCCGGTCGACGCGCAGGGTCGAGGCCGGGTCGAAGCCCTGCGGCCGGTTCCAGAGGAAGACATGGCCGCCGTCCAGGCCCGGCAAGCCGGTTCCCTGGACGCTGCGCGAGAAATTCGGCAGCCCCTGCAGATCCGGAGCCGGCGGGGCCGGGGGCAAATGTCCAGGCGCCTCGGCCGCGCCGGACAGCGGCAGGGCGACGGTGAATCCCGCCAGAAACATCAGGCCTCGGCGGCTGCGCATGGTCGTCTCCGGATATCCGTGGGGCAGGCCCGGTCCGGAACCGGACCGGCAGTCACCGCCCAAGGCCTCAGATAGGCCACCGCCTTCCGCCGACGAAGCGCATCCCGCAGGCAGCCCCGGAAGCCGACTCGGCAACCGATGGGGAGTGTGGTGTGATGCAGGTCCGATCACGCCGGTGGAGCAGACCCATGAAGGCCGTTCGATTCCTGCGCATCTGGTTCCTCGCGTCGATCCCGCTCGGCCTCCTGGTCGGCCGGTTCATCAAGGCTGGCGAGGGTCCGCCGCCGCGCAAAGAAGGCCCGTGAAGAACATCCAGCGCCGGAGAAATAGACAGCCCGGAAACTGATGTTTTCTGACAACCGCGCGGATCATCAATCACATGTTAGCAAATCCGGAGCAATTTTATTGATATCGCGCCGCTTCGGCCGAGATCGGCAGGAACGACCGCCGTGTCCCGCAACACCAGCCCGTCCATCGCCATCGTGGAGCGCCGGGCGATGGAGCGAAAGCCGACCGCCCTTATGGCGTTTGCGCAGCATCGGGACGGGACGCGCTACCCCTGTCAGGTCAAGAACATCTCCGATCGTGGCGCGATGCTGGAATTCCTCGGCTCACAGGTGGTGCGGCTCGAGAACGTGTTCGAACTCGTCCTGAACAACGCTGACATGCGGTACGCGGTGAAGCTCATCTGGCGCAAGGAGCGGACGGTCGGGGTCCTGTTCTGTGTGGACGCGGAGTGAGACGGGCACCGACCGGGATCACACCGCCAGCGTCGCCATCAGCATGAGCCCGGCCGCCGGAAGCGCCAGGGCGAGCACCGCCAGGGCATCGAGCGGCGCCGGGCGGCTCGCGGCGAGCCAGCGGTGCTCGGCGAATTGCTCGGCCGCGAAGCCCGACAGAACGAGACTGCAGCCGACGAACGTGACAAGCGCGGACATGACCCGGCCCTTCTCGCAACACCGCGCGCATCGGCGCGTTTGACGACAGTACCCGCGGCACGACGATAAAGTTTCGCCGCGCAGCCCCCCTCGAACGAAAAACTGGGTCCGAAGCGGCGTACGGCCTCGCGGCGACCAATCGCACCGGCCCGCCATCGCCCCTCGGCGCCGTGCGGCGGCGCGGGGGTTGCAATTCATCGCGGATCCGTCGACGCGTGAGCCCGATATCATCGGCCGGAATTGTCACCGGCGGCGGGAGGCTGGGACCCTTGAAGGCAAGCGGCAGCGGCGTGGCCGTGGGGCAAGAAGGCTGGTTGTACTGGGTCGGACGCGCCAGCGAGGTGGAAGCCTTCTACGGCGACACCGCCACGTCCCGCCGGATCCTGACGCGCTGGATGCGGCTGATCGGCCGACGCGCGCGTCGCCTCGACGGTCTCGGGATCCGCCACGTGCACACCGTCGTCCCCGACAAGCTGGCGATCTACCCCGACCTGCTCGGCCGTCCCTTTCCCGGACTCGCGGATCCGCCGGGTCTCCGCCTCGCCCGCATGGTCGCCCGGGACAGCGGCGCCACCATGGTCGACCTTCAGACGCCCCTTCTTGCGGCGCGGGTCGACGAACCGGTCTATCTGCGGACCGACACACACTGGACCTATCGCGGTTACCTCACCGCCTACCGCGCGCTCTGCGAGGCCCTGGATGCACCTGTCGCCGCCCATGTCTTCAGCGGGACCTGCGTAACCGAGCGCTTCACCTTCGATCTGGGCGAGAAGCTCGCTCCTCCGATCGACGAGGCGTATGTCGCCTACGACTTCCCCCGGCGCGCGGCGCGAGTCGACGCGAATGCTCTGGTCGATGTGCGCGAATCGGGACGGGCCATCCGGCCGCGGGGCCTGTTCGTAGGGTCGCGGGTGGTGTTCGAGAATGTAGCGGCGCCCGATTCCCGGCGGGTGGTGCTGTTCGGCGATTCCTACATCTACAGCCCCGGTGCGCGCCTCACCGCGATGCTGGCCGAAACCTTCCGCGAGGTTCACGCGATCTGGTCGGCCAATCTAGACTGGCGCTACATCGAGGCGGTTCAGCCGGACATCCTGATCTTCGAGATCGCGGAGCGGTTTCTGCGTCAGGTTCCGACGGACAGGATCCGCATCGATCGCTTCGCGAGCGCACGGGCGCGACGCGCGGTCCGGCCGACAATCCGCGAACAGATTGCTCGCTGGGTGCGCTGACGGGGTTGCGTCCACGCCGCCGATGGAGCGGAGGGGCTCCTACGCCTTAACTCGATCCTTGGTGGACGGAGTCCGGGGGATCAAGGGCCTACCGAGGTCTGTGTCGCGACCTTCAGTTGCCGGATAGAGGCCGAGCCCCGCCGCAGGGGCGGCAGGGCTCCATCCACGTGAGGCGTACCTTAGCTCAGTAGCCCCGGCCGTAGTAACCCGGTCCCCGATCCAGCGCGCCCGCCGCCGCAGCCCCGGCTGCCGCGCCGGCGATGCCGAGACCGATCGCGGCCCCGGTCGAGAGGCCACGGTGACGGCGATACCCGAAGTCGCGGCGCGGGCCGTATCCGCGATCGTAGCCCCGGCCATAGCCGTAACCACCGTGATGGCCGCCGTAGCCGTAGCCCTGCGCCTGCGCGCCGGTCGTGCCGAGGGCTCCGAGAGACAGGGTGACGGCGGAGATGAGAGCGAGCTTCCGCATCGATGACTCCTTCGCAGTTGCGTTGGGGTGGCAACCCGATGCGGCGCGGGGGGTTCCGCCAGACGCCAAGGTTGTTGCTCAAGGTCGATGCTGCGGTGCCGGAGGCCGGATGCAGTGCGCGCGCCGAGGCCGGAATTGCTTCACGCGGACAAGGGCTACGATCATCACCGTTGCCGGTGTGARTGCCGGGCACGCAGCATCACGCCGCGCATCGCTCGCCGCGGCATTGAGAGCAGCGAGCACCTGGGACGCTACCGCTGGATCGTCGAGCGCACCCCGGCGTGGCTGGCGCGCTTCCGTCCACTCGCCGTTACGACCCTCGCCTGTGACCTCATCTGCCGAAATCAAGCCGAACGGTTTGTCCCTCAACCTAAGTCATTTTCCGAATCATTCCTCGAGCTTGGCTTATATTTTTCATGTTAATTATCTTCAAGATCTAAAATAAATGCTTGTTACACCTTCTGAGGGGTGGCGCGCACATCAAACTCACTTATTTATATTCCATCGACTGAACATTATGAAAATCTAGCGATCGAACTCCAGTTGTCTTTTGGCTCTCTTGTCCACGCTGAGTACATCCCTTTCGGTCAGCAATTCGAGCCACGCCTAGCCGCGCAATGGGCTGCACTCGACCAATTGGAATCGATCCGCTCCGAAACGGGGTTCTTTCGAGAAAAAAAACCCGACACCGATCAGATGCTAGACGAGTCGCGGCCCTTCTTGAGAGCCATCAGGGCTCTGCAGGCGCACATCGATGCTGGCAGGCAATTAAAATTGCTCGCGCTCGCTCACTGGCACGGATGAGGGGCTTCGGGTCCTTAACCAGGGGACCGACATTCTGAGCGCCTTGGGGCTCACTATCGCTCGTGACTTCCTGCAGGCCTAAGGCATTGCGCTTCGCGAACGTCCTCGAGCCGAGCATCAAGCCGCGGCTCGTCACTGATCGGTAGGTGGACGACCTTCGTGAACTGACCCATCGCACCCTGACCCTGACCCCAGATGGGTGGCCGCACCGTGGGCATCCGGTGGATTGGGGTCCTGCGCGCCGACGCGCGCGGGGCCGTCCGCACGAACGAGGTGAGCTTTGCGTGGCTCGTTCCGGCAGATCGGCAGCACGGCCGCCCTGGCCACTCTCATCCTCTGCGGCGCTCAGCCGGGGCGCAAGCCCGTGACGGTATCGGCGTCAGCGGGACCGCCGCGCTCGGCGTACTCGGCAGCATCGAGGTCGGCAGCGCCATCGCCTCGGCCAACAACGGCTACTACCCCGGCCAGACGGTCCACTGCGCCCCGCCGCCCGCTATGTCGAGGAGGTCTGCCACGTCGAACGTCGCGGCTTCAACGATCCTTTACTGCGTCGAGCACATCCGCCGCGTTCGTGTCAGCGAATAGGCCGGTCTCGCCGGCCCTTGCTATCCCCGACGGACGCTCCTAGCCTGAGGTTCTCGGCGCCCATCAAATGCGGCGCCGACACCGGATTGGAGGTCAGCCATGATGCATCACGGCACCAGCCCCCGAACGTCGCGCACTGCTGATGCGGAGCAGGACAGTCCACCCAACGGCGACCGGCAGGGATAGTGGTTCTTCAAGCGGCAATAGGCCCGCCGGATTGAAGAGCGTGGACCCTGCAACAACCCGCCGCCTCAGGACGGCGGGCTTTTTCATGCGCTCTCGCCGACATCACGACCCCGCAGCTGAGCTCGAAGAGATCGAGAAGCCCTCGTTCAACGCCTTGCGCAGATGGCCCGCGCTTTGAGCGAGGCGGGCGCGGACCCCATCGCGAAACAGTAGATACTGCTTTCGTCCATCGCAGGCCGCTCCCCGCCGCTGCAGGTCCCATTCACGGCGAACTCCTCGCTCCCGCAACTGGCGACGCAGCGACCGCCCGCTGCGCATTCTACCGTCTCGACGCGAAGGCCCGCCGCAGCGGCGGCTGCTTTGCCTTCGGGTCCCGCCGGCCCGCGCTCGCCCTTATCTCCCTTCTCCCCTTTCGGACCCACCTGTCCAACCTGACCAGGAGGCCCAGCCGGGCCGGCCGGACCTTGATCGCCCCTTGCGCCACGCTCGCCCTGCGGACCCTCCGGACCCTGCTGGCCAGCGGCCCCCTGCGGACCACGCGGCCCGACCTCTCCCTTCGGACTGTTGGCCGCAGGCGTCAGAGGCGCAGGCTTCGCAGCGACCGCCGCAACCTGAACGAAGTGCGGTTGGGAGCAATAACCAACGACTGCCTGCCGGCTGACAGTATCGGACTTGAGCGTGACGACGCATTTTTCTGGATGGTAGGGGATTCGAAACGAGAAGCGTCCATCCTGATCAGAACGAGCATCATATTTATCGTCCAAGCTGACGTTTGCAGCATGGGGCGGGTTCAAAGTCCCAAACACGGTGAGATCGCCGTTGGAGATCAAAGCCATGTTTACGGATATTTCACCGTTGGCATATGCCCTGGCACTCAAGACGCAAAATGCCGCAAATAATATCAACCTCCAAGCCATTCCCAGCCTCCGCCAGATATCGAAATATTTTACTACTGTGATGACGGCGGCAGTGAGTTGAACAATATACTCATTTTGATGGTGGGGTAATTATCTCGGAGATTGCGTATAAGCCTAATGCGCGGGAAGCACTGTCATCATCAGACGAGAGACGGCAAGACTGGCTGCTGTGCTTTCGCGGACAGGCGTCCTTGGGAGTTCCGCTACGTCGAAGCGTGTCCGGCTGCTGCAGATACCGCTCCGCTCATTCCTAGACCGCATCGCCCCACTGACAGCGCGGCCCGTCGGCCTCGCGGCGCTCGCGGATGGCGAAGCGCGCTACGAGCCGCGGCGGGCTACAAGCGACGCGGCGTTTGCCGTGGCGGCCGATGAGTAGGCGGCCGCAGCGCGCCCTCGGCGTGGCCTTCCTCGCGGCTTTCGCCAGAGCTGGGCCGGCCTCGGCCCCGACAGCCGAGCCGGCCGATCCAATGGCAGTTGAGGCTGCCGACGCGGAATTCAGCACGGATGACCGCATGGGGCCTAGCTGTGCAGTCCCGCGGTGTGGTGGCATCAATTTAGCTGTAACCGCCGCACACCGGGAGGCGTTATGGGACAGGTTCTTCACGGCTGCGCCACGACCACGCACGCGGTCAGAGCAACGCTACAGCGATCGAAAGCTCCGCTCAAAGATCTTGCCGCCCAGCATGGACTGAACCCCAAGACAGTCGCGAAGTGGCGTAAGCG
>NZ_JBFULS010000047.1:0-46733 GCF_054049775.1 Methylobacterium sp. P5_C11
CCGGTCACGCCTTCCGCGAGCACATCTGGAACATGGGTGCGCGCCCCGCGATCCCGCCTCAGCGCCACGAGACCCCCGTCGCCTGCCCGGACTGGATCTACAACAATCGCAATCAGGTCGAGCGCCTCTGGGCGAGGCTCAAGGAATAGCGTGCCATCGCAACCCGCTACGAGAAAACCGCCACAAGCTTCATGGGTGTCCTGTCCCTCGCCGCAGCCCTCGACTGGCTCAAGCGATGACACGCCCTAGTCGGAAAAGCGGACGGCCTCCTTCCGACCGAGGCTGTGTCAAAACTCCCTCCTGAGATAGACTTTCGGCCTTACCTGCGGAGGCCAGCATGGGTCGGTTCGTCGAAGGACAAGGCCGTCGGCAGTCCTGGTTGTTGCCCAGTTCGCTGGACGACTACGTCACCGCCGACAATCCGGTTCGGGTGATCGAGGTCTTCATCGACGAACTCGATTTGGGCACCCTCGGCTTCATCCGCTTCGAGCCCGCGGCGACGGGACGGCCTGCCTATGATCCGGCCACGCTTCTGAAGCTCTACCTCTATGGCTATCTCAACCGCGTGCCGTCGAGCCGGCGACTTGAGCGTGAGGCACAGCGCAACATCGAGGTAATGTGGCTGACCGGTCGCTTGGCTCCCGATCACAAGACGATCGCCAACTTCAGGCGTGACAACGGGCCCGCGATCCAGGCGGCCTGTCGGCAGTTCGTGATGCTGTGCCGAAATCTGCAGCTCTTCGCCGGAGCGACCGTCGCCTTGGACAGATCGAAGTTCAAGGCGGTCAACAACCGGGACCGCAACTACATTGGTCATGATCTTGGTGGCCATCGCTCGTCTCCTTGTCTGCGCAGCCGTGGATCGGATGTCTCGGAGCGATCGTATGGTTAAGGTGGGTTACACCAATATTGCTTCGATCGTTGCGTGAGGCGGCATAAAATCAGTTGGTCGGCTGCGCCTTAGCGAACCCCTGCCGCGTAACACGCTATTCGTGGCCGGACAGTCGGGTCTGCGGTGACCTCATCACCTCAGCAGCAGCTTTCAAATCCAGTTGCCACGCTCTTGATGCGCTGGCCGCCACCGACCACCGCCGGATCCTGCTGACCGCCGAGCAAGTCGCCGACTGCAAAGCTGGTGCGCTGCTTCTCGAGCGCCTGCCCACTTGTCGCATCGTCCTGGCCGACAAAGGCTACGACGGCGATGCCATCCGCCGGCAGATTGAGGCCATGTGAGCCGCACCCAACATCCCGCCCACGATCATCCGCCGCTGGAAGCCGTGCTTCTCGCCCGTGCACAATCCGCGGCCGCAACGCCATCGAGCGCATGGTCGGCCGCCTCAAGGACTTCCGCTGCATCGCCACCCGCTACGACCGGCTCGCCCGCAACGACCTCGCTGCCGTCTGCCTCGCGGCTACCGTCTTCTACGGGTTATGAATCCGGACGGTAACCGCGATCCGAATCATGCCGATGAAGTTCCAGGTGCGCTATAGCACGAACATTCTGACAAGACTGACTAGAGTATTACTTGACGCGATAGCGCAAAGCCCCGCGGATGACACAAGATCGGCGACGTAAATAATTGGCGACGGTGTTAAAAACGCACTTCATCGAACTCGCCGGGCGCCAACTTGCGGCGTCACAGCAGATAACAAAAGCAGAAACGCTGCGTTCAGATTTCGTTAATAGGCTTTAAGCAAATCATCACTGTATAGGCGAAACCGATTCGAATTCGTCGTTAAATACGGCGAGCGAGAAATGAATTTCCGTCTGCGCAAATATACATCTAGCGCGACGTCAACCAGCGTAGACATAGGTCGCGCCCGAAACTTAGTTTGCGACGAAAAGAACTATTTCCTGTAGCAATCATCGAGCGATTACAGGAGGTTAACGTGAAAACCTCGTCGTCGCGCGTACAGCGGCTGGGGTTATAGCCCACCGAGACGCGGACCGACAGCCCATCTTGTGACCGGCTCAGAAAAAGGATGACACCATGTTCCGTCAATCGACTTGCGCCGCCTGCCTGATCGTCGCCTCGCTCTGCATCGAGAGTGCCGCCGCAGATGGGGTGCCCACGTTTTCGAAGGGCACGAGCTACGCCTCCGCCCGCAGCAGCCTGATTACGCTCGGCTGGAAGCCTGCGAAGACCCCGGACGCCCAGCCCTGCGGCGGTGATAGCCGCTGTGTCGGTCGGCCTGAGATAGAAGCCTGCGCTGGCACCGGCGTGGGCAGTTGCCTGTTCACTTGGCGGCGCAGCGATACCCTCATCGCCGTCAGCACAGTCGGTGGGGGCGAACCGACGGTGAGCGGCATCAAGTGCCGTGCTGGCTGCAGCAAGGCTAGCGCCCCGTCCGGTGAAAACGGAGTCCTGAGCGCGCAGTACTGTCGCTCTCCACAGGGCGCGCGGGCTGTGGTGGCGCAGGCCAACCGGGACCACGTTCTGCAGCCGCCGCTCATCGCGACTAAGGCCGAGTTCGTTGGGCACGACCGTATCCGGGGGGCGGACATGTGCCAGTTCAGCCTCTCCACCCGCAGCGGGGAGACCTACACCTTCGCGACCACACGTGGTGCAGACGGCAGCCTACGCCTTCAGTTTGCCGATTGAGGATCGGCGAGACTGGTCTTCGCCCCTGGGTTGTATCTTCGCTATCTACTCGGCTACCTCAATATCAGGGAGTTGTTCATGGAATGCCGCTTGGAGGCGGAGCACTCCACGATCAACCGCTGGGTGCTGACATATGCGCCGGCCATCGAGCAGCGCCTGCGCCAACTCCGCAGGCGTGCGCTGCATCACGGAACTTCCAGAGCCCCTCGATAAAAATTCAACCTGTCTGATGATGGAACAGTGCCATCTCGGCTAGAGCAAGGATTAGAGCCATGTCAAACAATCAGGTTCGTATGCTGCTTACTGCAACGGCGGTCTCTGTTAGCATTCTGCTAATGACAGGAGAGAGCTTCGCATACGATCGCCCAACTGGCTTCGACTGCCAAAATCGGGCCGGTGAAATCTATCAAAAAAGTCGGGGCAGCAGAGAGGACATGCAGGCTGCTAATCTTGCTTTGGGTCTCTGTAAGGCCGCGCGAACTGATCGCGCTCGGGCAAACAACCGTATGCCGATGCGCCGCTCCTGGTGAAATGGCAGTAGCCGATACACTTTACCTTCCGGCGCTATAAAAGAAGTACACAGTGATCAAAGCTGATATAGATCAAGTGAGCCGTCTAAAATCCGCCTAGTCAGCTCACTTGACCAGTCTCCGCGCAGTGAGCGGTCTATTTTCAGGCAGAAAGTTAAGAGAAGTATTTGCAAATAAGTCATCGGCAGAGCTATTACGAACCTTGAATTAGATATTGATTATGCCGGATGGATAAAAAAAGTTTACAATACAAAACTTGCAATGGATCAAACTGAGACAATGCATAGAAAGGCACGACTGCATTTACTATGAAACAATTTCACGCGAGGGACGAATGTGCGCTCCCATGTTTTCAACACAGAATTTGTTTCTGCGACCTCTTGCTATTTCTGACGCGGACGCAGTGCAGAAGGTGTTCCAGAATTGGGAGACTGTCCAGTACTTAAGCGCTAAAATTCCCTGGCCATACCCGAGCGACGGAGCTTTGGCTTTGATCCGCGACGTTGTTCTGCCTGCCGCCAGCGCCGGATGCGAGTGGCATTGGTCGATCAGACTCCGGTCCGAGCCGGAACGCCTGATCGGCGTGATCAGCCTCATGGACAAGGCCAACTGCAACCGCGCGTTCTGGCTTGCTCCTCGTTGGAGAAGCCGCGGGTTCATGCTTGAGGCGTCCAATGCCGCAACGCAATATTGGTTCACCGACCTTGATCGCCCAACCCTGCGGGAACCGAAGGCCGCTGCGAACGAAGCATCTCGGCGGCTATCGCAACAGATCGGAATGCGCATCGTGCATGTCGGTGAACAGAGCTTTGTGTCAGGCCGCCTACCATCAGAGCTCTGGGAGATCACGCAGGAGGGATTGGCACCGATACTATTCATACCATGTGATAAATCGCACATCAACAGTCTTGAAGGCTTGATTGTCTGATGATACACGATATTTGTTATTCTCGAGCATTCACAGGAGGTTGAGATGCCTTCGAAAATTTCGTGGACTGCTGGTCCTTTGTGTTTGAGCGCGATTCTAGTTTCAGCAACAGCACAAGCTATTCCTCTTGGGGATCCCGCCACGCCGAGATCCATGACTGAAGAGACCGCTGCTCGCAGGGTCTGCAAGATGGTAAAAGTCGATCCCAGCTGTTGGGGTGACCTGTGTAGGACGAAACAGGTGTGCTACGACTTTAACGCCACCTCTGATCGGGCAACATCCAGCCGGCGTTGAGCGGAAGGTTGTTTGCCATCTTTAGGCTCGCTAAGGGTAGCTGTAGCGGTTCAGTCGGATCGGGCTTGTCGCAAGCCCGGACGGCCCTTCGTTCGCGAGTCGTTAGCCACACCCGCTCAGCTTGCCGCCCCGCTCCGGAGCCGGCCCATGATCCGGGCGCGCTCGGGTTCAAGGGGAGTGTCGCAAAACTGCACGCAAGCCGCGAAGGGACGTTTACCGTCCCGCTTTCATGCTTTGTTCGCGACGGGAAGGCTGAAGCAGGAGGCCGGCAGCTGGTTCTGCTACCGCACTGTCCACGCGCCCGAAAATCCGAAGCTCTCGCGAAGCCACAGCAAGAATTCCAAGCCGCAGATGGTGCGCCGGRCGGTATGGAATGAATGGAAGCCACCTACGCGCATCATCGCCCGCTTGACCCGGAAGTGATCGCTATCGATCCCTTGCTGCAGGTGTTTGGTGATGTAGCGGGTGTGCGCCCGGGATAGCAGACCCTCCTTGCAGCTGTCGGCGATGGCTGATGGGTAAGGGCCAGCGGCATCGGTGCCGATGCGTTCCAGTGCGAGCAGCGGCTGATCCTGGGGCATTTTGCGGAAGAACCGCTTGGCGGCGTCGAGATCCCGATTAAAACTGTTGCCGTTTAGGTTGGGTCATAAGCGTCGTATCCGGCGGCGGTAATGTCGTTACGGCATTCAGCTGGGGTGAAGGCTGCGAAGGCGCGGGCGATGGCCGCCCAAATGTCTGGGACGGTTCGGGCCGCGGCGGTGCGCAGCAGCGCCTAAAGCTTTGAGAAGGGCTGCTCGATCGGGTTGAAGTCGGGCGAGTAGGCCGGGAGGTAACGGAGCCGCGCGCCGGCCGCCTCGATGGTTTCGCGCACGCTGACGACTTTGTGGGATTGCAGGTTGTCGAGCATGACGGTGTCGCCGGGCTTCAGCACCGGGACCAGGATGTCGGTGACGTAGGCGCGGAAGCGCGGCCGTTGGCGGCCCCTGCGAACAGGGTGGTGGCGACCAAGCCGCTGGTACGCAGGGCGGCGTTGACGGTGATGGTCTTGTACTGGCCCAGAGGCACGAGGAGCCGGCAGCGTTCGCCGCGTGGAGCCCGACCGTAGGTGCGGGCCATGTTCGTGGCGGTCGCCGTCTCGTCAAGGAAGACGACAGCATCGGGGTCGAGGTCGAGTTGGCTCTCGAACCACGCCTCCCGTGCGGCTCTCACGTCCGGATGTTCCTACTCGGCCGCGTAGACAGCCCCTTTTTACGGGTGATCCGATGCCGGGCGAAGTACCGCCACAGCCCGCTGACGCTCGTGCGGACACCCTGCTCGGCCAGGATGTCGCGCACCTCGTGCAGGCAGGCCTGCGGCTGATCGCGATCGATCTGAAGGATCCGCTCGGCGTGCGCTTCGATGGCCGGTGCGGGTCGCTGCCCACACGAGGGCCGGGGTGCGATCGCGCCCTCCGCCTGGAAGCGTTCATGCCAGCGGATCGCGCTGGATGCGCCGATACCGAGGCGCCGGGCTGCTTGTCGGCGCGAAGCTCCCGCTTCGATCGCCGCGATCACGCGTTCTCGCAGATCCACCGATAGCGCTGACGGCATCCCGACCTCCTCAGAAAGCCCAACAGCGAATCCGATCCGCAGACTGCCCGCTACCCCCAACGATTCAACCCAGCCGGACGCGGCTCTAGTCGTGAGCAGGCAGCCGACCGCCTCTCCGTGTTTGTCGACGGCCCAGTAGAGATACCGCCACTGGCCACGAACACTTTAATGCTAGAGCGAACTTGGTGTATTGTGGCAGCGCTTTTGCGGGCGCCCAGTCCGAGGCCGCGATCCGAGCCAGGGGCAAGCCGCGTATCATCTCAAGTAGTGAGGTTGGGGCTACATCGCACAGCCCCAACCCGAGCAGCGGCGCAAACGCAGCTGTCATTCGCGATTGCGCGTCGCAGCTCTTATTTCGCACTTCGTCCTGCAGATAGTACAAAAGTTGCATTAACCAAAGTTTATCAGCCCGGGTCCTGGGTAATCAACGAACAAAACTTATTAATACTATGCCTAAATTCTGATTTTAGTTGCTTGATAAACATTAAATGTRCCATAAAATCACAGAATGGAACTGCCAAAAACCGCTTCATAAACGCCTTCGGACCCGACCTCGAACATGTTCTTGAAATCAGCGATCTGTTCGGCCAATTGCGGTTGCGTGATCCTTACCAAATGTGTGGTAAGGTCGAGAAAAAACCCGCCCAGCATAGGGGCACTCTTCAATTGACTGTAGACCCAAAGCTGGGCTCTCTGTGTTGCCAGAGGCTCTCCCTTCAGAGGATTGGGACGGATGGATGGCGGGAGAAGGCGGAAGGTGAGTTAGATGAAATTCGGCTTAACAGTCAGTCGCGCTCTCGCCCTAAGTATGCCGGTCAATCTCGGGAGTATTCCGGCCCACGCACGCCAACTCACGGGTGGGCGAATCTTGAAAGCTGTTCTCGTCCCAGACATCGCTAGCGCAGACCCTCTGAGCATCAAAGTGGTTATTGGGACAGAGCACAAAAGCTCGACTGTTTCGCTCGCGTGCGCGGATTAGGAGGAAGAGGTGAGAAGAGCAGCTGGGAACTACGATTTTGCACGGCTCGCCGTCGCCGTAGCAATCGCGGGGATCGGAGCGACCGCACCACTTGGGTGCAATGCCCTCGCGGACTCCGGTGTTGTCTTAAGGATGGACGGCCGATCTGTCGCCTGCGGCACAGGGCGCGTCACCGGGCCAAAACTCGATCCGTCCCCGGTTCGGGCAGCCGCCGCTCCCGAGGCCCGCCAGGTCGGCGCCTTGCACCCGGGCGATACGGTGTTCGTTTGCGCGAGTTCAGGCTCCTGGGCCGGAGTTATCATCCCTCAGCAATCCAGATGTCTCGATCAAGTGACCAAAAGCGGGGTCTACGAAGGCCCCTGCAAGTCGGGGTGGGTCCGTCGCGACCGGATCATTGTGGAAGGAGACTAGAAAGCCGGGCGGGGTAGCCGGCCCTGTTTGTCGTTCGCTTCGCTACTTCCCACCGGGTGGCCGGAAGCTCCTAATGCTCCGTTCTTTTGCTTGATGGCGTGGTGCAAGCGACCTCGTCACGGGTTCCGCGTATTTCTCGTTAGCGCAAGCAGGTGAATACGCAGTGAACGCGCCACTGCGTCTCTGGTACGATTTTATGTGAGCAGCCGCACAGAAACACCCGCGTTTCTGGACGATGCTTCTTCTCGCCCATCTCGGGCAACATAAGGAACGCAGCGATGCTCACGTTACCTGCAATGGCCACGCTCTCCACTCTGGCTACTCTGCTGATAGTTGATGAGAGCTCCGCGGGCTACGGAACCCCACCTAAGCTGACCTGTGAGGATTTCGTTGGATGCAGAAAAAGGCCTTCTTTCGAAACAGACACTTAGGGACGGCAACTCTATGAGCAATTCTGCTTTTTCAACGTCCGATTGTCCCCCGCCTGAGGGCTATCACGAATGGCTGGCATACATATTTGAAGCTCCCGAGTCTGCCGTCGAGCCGCCAAAGCTTCACATCGAAACTATCCTCCTTGTTGAATACCTGTTTAGGAATTTGCGATCCGAGATCGCGCATTTCGACAACGAGCAAGTTGCGAAGGGTGTGAGAAATATCTTCTGCCCCTACAAGTCTCAAATCGTGCCGGCCATTGTGGGAAACTGCTGTGCCCTCGACGTAAGAATGGCCACTCTGCGGGCCATTGGCTCCGTTTATCCGGAATGCTTTGAGACACGATGCGAGCCGATCCTTAGCCACCTCGACGAGCCACACAAAGAGGGGCTGGCCGGCACCTGTTACATGCTATGGGATGCTTCGGGAGCACTATTGCGTTGGGGGCCTGGTCGAGATGCCGTCATCGACGTGCTGCAGGTCGGTCTCGATTGTAGCAATCCGGCATGCCACGAAAGCGCCCTGCACGGGCTAGGGCACCTCGCTCATTGCGAGCCTCGGGTGCAATTCGTCATCGACGAGTTCCTAGAGCGTCGTGCTGACAATCTTCGCTTTGAACTAATACAGTATGCGCGGGCCGCACGCGCGGGGGACATTCAATGATTCGGCCCTGATACGTTCCCGGACTGTCCCTTGCGTGGCGCTCCGCAGAGTGCCKACACTGCACGAGGTTTAGCGCGTTCTTGCCCCTGGCAGGTCCGTTCAGTCTCAGTTAAGTCTGTATGAAGCAACATATGCGAGCTGAAGTGGCTCGGCCGTTCCCATGTCTGAGTTCGTGGGTTTTGATTACTTGCCCGCCATCATGCAAGAGAGTTGCTTCCTCTGACCGGATGATATGTAAATCCAGACGCGACGAGGAACCCATTCTCTAAGTTCACAATAGCTTCGAACCAGAGGAGAGTTGCCATGAAAGTGATGATCATCTCGGGTTTTTCAGCCCTAGCGCTCCTAGGAGGCCTTTGTCTGGTCGGTAGTGGCGCTCAGGCCGGCGATTACGGTGCAGACACCTGCAGGCAGGGCTACGTCTGGCGCGAAGCATTCCCCGGCGATACCACCTGCGTTACCCCGTCTCAGCGCCGCCAAGCCCGCTCCGATAACTACAATGCAGGTGAACGGCGGCAGGGGGCTGGCGCGTATGGTCCAAACACGTGCAAGTCCGGATATGTTTGGAGGGAATCCTATGTCGGTGACACGGTCTGCGTGACGCCTGCGCAGCGGGCCCAAACGAAGCAAGATAACGCCCTGAAGGAGGGGCGATTTAAGTACTGATTTCGCCTCTCGTGCCACTCACATCGATTCTGTTCAAATCGGGATTACAAAAGGAAAAAAGAGATGTTCAACTCATCTGTAATAGGGATTGCCGCTCTCGCCACCCCGCTTCTATTTGCCGGGCCAGTTCAGGCCGAGGCATGCCAAAATGGGATTTGCGTTTCGGGTCACGACAACGGATCGGGGGTGGTGGTCCGCTACCACGTGCAGAATGGTCCGGTGACGAACGTCAACATTCGCACACCCGACGGGAACCAGTGGGAGGGCGGGCCAAGCGGCGCCGTCAAACTCCGGCGGTTCTCAACCACGCGCTATTCTATACAAAGCTGTGTGAAGGGAACAGGGCTTTTTGGCCGCTCATCCTGCGGCGCGTGGGCCAATTTTCGTCACACCATTAAGGAGCCGTTTAGCAACTGGTAGACGCGACCGCTTGGCCGGGCCGTCGGGGCCAGGCCGATGCGCTGCTCGACCTCCTTTATGGCGTCGCACGTCTTTTGGCCGATACAGCCCCAAATGCCGCTACGACAACGGCGCCGGGGAGCTGGTCTGTAGCCAAATGAACTGTAGTTGTACTAATAGAGAGGTGAACATGGTCAGCCTATCTAAATTCGTCGCTCCCCTGACGGTTGCTTTTGCGGGGCTGCTTTGGAACGGGGCAGCAAGCGCCGGGTGCGCACGAGGGATATGTGCGAGCGGCGTGACCAATGGCGGAGTGGTGAACGTAACCTACCGAGTCCAGAATGGGCCCGTGAGTCACGTCAATATCCGCTCGGGCTACTTTCTGAACACGAGCTGCGAGGGGTTCTGCCCCGACCCAGTTCAACGAGAAGGACCGCGGTCTGGCACGTTCAATCTGCGAAGGGAACGCTCAGGGCCGACTACATACATGATTCAGGCTTGCGTACGGGGCGGAGTGTTTCAGCGCTCAAGCTGCGGAGCCTGGGCAAGCTTCCGTCATAATTGAAATCGTCGAACGTGACCCGCTGTCCGGTCGAAAGTCTTTGAGTGACCATGCCACACGAGGATGCCAATGCGTCCGATTGCATGACTCGGGTGGGGATCGTGATCACGGCCGGGCCGGACGGCCCTGCCCAGGCGGCCAATTGCATCCGCTCTAATGAGATCTGGTGCGAGCGCTGGGGCGGCAGGGTTTCCCCGCGCATGTTCGCTCAATAATCTTGACCAGGGGCCGCGACACGACACTCACCTTGAGACAGGAGACATGATATGCGCGCCCTCCTTCTTACGACAGTCTTGGCCGGTCTCGGCCTGACGCCCGCGGCAGCCTGCGGAACCGACAGGCTTCCGGCGCCCGGCGAGGTGGTCGACATGCACCTGAAGACCGACCCGCTCACGCCGGACCAGCGAGCTAGGCTCGTCAGTCTGCGCGCACAAATCGCCGAAGCGGTCCGTGCGGAAGATGAGAAGGGCGCTCAGGCCATTGAGGACGATGCCATGGCCGGCATTGGGTATCGTCGCGTGTGGCTGCGGTGCGGCTCGGGTACCCATATGTGGGTGCGGGCCTAATACTGACCTGACCGGCATTTTCGACCGAGCCAAGTGAGCGACTGTCTTGCCGGTCAAGCGGTTTGCCATGGCGTTCCTTCCCTCAGGATGGCGTTGAGGATGGTGATCAGCTTCCGAGCGGTGGCAATCAGAGCAACGAGCTTGGGCTTGCCGGCCGCGATGAGCCGGTCACGGAAGGTTTTCAGCGCGGCGTTGTGACGGCTGGCCACCATGGCCCCCATGAACAGCGCCGTGCGGACAGGCGCGCGGCCGCCCGCGATAAAGCTCCTGCCGCGCCACTGACCGGATTGCCGTGTCCAGGGCGCCAGACAGACCAACGCGGCAACTTGCTTTCCGTTGACGCTTCCAAGCTCGGGCAGGTCCGCGATCAGGGTTCGTGCGATCGTCGGCCCAACGCCAGGAACAGAGGTCAGAAGGGTCTCCTCCTGAACCGCGCTGGGTTTCCCGGAGGCCCCAACTCTTGCGAGGATGCAGCCATGACGAAGCGAACCCCACCGTTTTCCTCTGAGGTCCGTGAACGTGCGGTGCGGATGGTGCTGGAGCACCAGGGCGAGCACGACTCTCAGTACGGCGCGATCCGCGCGATTGCGGCCAAGATCGGATACTCGGGCGAGACGCTGCGCAATTGGGTGCGCCAGGCCGAACGCGACCGGGGTGTGAGAGCCGGTCCGACCACGGACGAGCGCGAGCGGATCAAGGCGCTAGAGCGGGAGAACCGCGAGCTCCGGCAGGCCAACGAGATCCTGAGGAAGGCATCAGCGTATTTTGCCCAGGCGGAGCTCGACCGCCGGGTCCGGTCATGATCGCCTTCATCGACGATCATCGCGCCACCTACGAGGTCGAGCCGATCTGCAGGGTGCTGCCGATCGCCCCGTCGACGTACCACGCCCATGCCGCGCGCCGGACTGATCCGGAGCGGCTTCCGGCTCGGGCCAAGCGCGACGCGGCGCTCTCGGCCGAGATCCGGCGCGTCTACGAGGCAAACTTCCGGGTCTACGGGGTGCGCAAGGTCTGGCGGCAACTCGCCCGCGAGGGGATCGTGGTGGCGCGCTGCACGGTGGCCCGGCTGATGCGGACGCTGGGCTTGAGGTTCGGTCCCGCTGTGTGGTGGTACGACTGATGCTGCATGCAGGGACGCGCTATGGGACAGGTTCTCCACGGCAGCGCTACGACGATTGAGACGATCCGTCGGGCAATCCAAGCTCGTCAAGAGAGCGTAAGGGCTGCTGCCAAGCGCTACGGCATCAGCGCCACGGCGGTGCAGAAGTGGCGCTGATGCCAGACCAGCACGGATGCGCGGATGGGGTCGAAGGAGCCTCGCTCGAGCGTGCTCAGTCTGGAGGACGAGGCGGTGATCGTCGCCTTCCGGCGGCATACCCTGTTGCCGCTCGACGACTGCCTCTACGTGCTGCAGCCGAGCCTGCCGCATCTGACCCGCTCGTCGCTGCATCGCTGCCTGCAGCGTCACGGCATCAGCCGCCTGCCGGATGTTGACGGCGACAAGCCCAACCTGGCGCGCCGCTAAGCTCGCTCGTCACATGGCCGCACATTGAACTGAGCGCCAATCCGCGCGACCACTTAGGCGAGCGAGCACGGCTCGCGACGGACAGGTCCTTACGAGCCCTCTCCTGAGGCTGATGCGTCGAATCAGCGTCCTGAAGCTTCAGCGCGCCCGACATGTCGGCGTCCACAGAAGTCCGCCGGGATCCAGCGCCTATGTCGGGGTAATTGTTGGGGTGCCCAGAGGCGTATTCCCAAAAAATCCATTCTTACCAGCTGGTTACGTAGCATGAATGGCGGAGACGGAGGGATTCGAACCCTCGTTGCGCTGCATATTTGGCTTGCTGTCAGCGGTCAATGCTGTCGCGACCGTATCCTTCGAAGCTCACCATCGCCGTAAGGCTCCTCCGTCCAGGCGATGACGTGTGCACCAGGCCTGGAATATTCGGCAATAGATACGAAATAAGTGCTGATTCTACTCGACTACTCCGCTTGTTCGAGCATGTGTGTGCTGGCGGAGCAAGGCGAGCGACGGCAATGAGCCAAGCACAAATGAATATAACCGCATGCCTGCATGAGGATTACATTCAACTGAGCGATGCAGCCGCAATCGCCAAGGCGGCGGTGGCGT
This sequence comes from Methylobacterium sp. P5_C11, assembly GCF_054049775.1. Lineage (NCBI taxonomy): Bacteria > Pseudomonadati > Pseudomonadota > Alphaproteobacteria > Hyphomicrobiales > Methylobacteriaceae > Methylobacterium > Methylobacterium sp. P5_C11. Next base: position 12,754 of record NZ_JBFULS010000047.1, read on the forward strand.
GTGCCGAAGCCGGCTCGGAGCACCAGGCCCTGCAGATCATCATGGATCTCGATACCCGCCTGCATGAGGCCACGACGCTGCACGGCGCCGTCTACCTTATAGGCCGGATGGCTCGAGCTCAGGAGCGTCGGAAGACGCCGGACGACTGACCGTTCGTCCGCTCTGGGACATTCGGGTTCTTCCGGTTCGCTCTGCCCCGCCGGCGTGACGCCGATCGCGGGGTCGGGGTGGTGGCACCTCTGCCAAACCCGGAGCCTTTCCATGTCGATCGTCACCCACACCGCTCTCTCCCGCAACGATGCCGCCCTCCTGTCCGCCGCGGCCGGACAGCCTCGCGGCTGCATCGTCCTTCCCGAGACGATGACCTCGCTGGCCGTGAAGCGCACGATCGGCCGGTTCCTGAAGCACGGGTTCATCGAGCCGCGCGAGGGAATCGGCGGCGCCGCATTTGCCCTCACACCGGCCGGGTACGCGGCGATCGGGATGGCGCCCCCTTCTCCCCGGGTGGCCGCCGTCGCGCGAGGCGAGGCTGCGCCCAAGATGCGCAAGCGTGAGTTCGTGCTGGGGCTACTCGCCCGGACGGAAGGCGCGTCTCTCTCTGAACTGATCGTCGCCACGGGATGGCTGCCGCACACGACTCGGGCGGCGCTCTCGCGCCTCCGGTCGGCCGGTCACATCCTGAGCAAGAGCTCGCGCGCCGATGGCGCAACGGCCTACCGCATCGTGCCGGAGGAGCCGACTTCCCGCGGGCGTGGCCCCGGCGATGCTGCGCGCCGCAAGATCGCCAAGACCCAAGGCATGGCGGCCTGACGGGCGGCGCGTGCCGTGAGCCCACCGATGACCAACGTGATAGTCGCACCGAGGTCGGCCGATGTCGCGGTAGCGCCTACAAGCCGCGACGATCGGATCGAAACCGATCTCGCCCAGCTCGCGGGTCTCGACCTGGCCGGCCTGAGGCAGCGCTGGCGCAGGATGGTCGGGCGTCCAGCGCCCGGCCATCTCCCCCGGCCTCTGCTGTACCGGCTGCTGGCCTATCGCATTCAGGCCGCCGCCTTCGGCGACTTGGACCGCGAGACGGCGAGACAGCTCGATCGGCTCGGTCGGGGTATGACCGATGAACCGGACCGACAGGCTGGTGGACGGGCGGCGGAGCCCATCCCGCCGGCCGCGCAGGCAAGCCGTCCCGGTACACTGCTGGTCCGAGAGTGGCAGGGCAGCCTGCAGCGGGTCACGGTGCTGGAGCAGGGGTTCGCCTGGGGCGGCCGCCGCTACGACAGCCTCTCGAGCGTCGCCCGCGCAATCACCGGGACGAACTGGAACGGCCCACGCTTCTTTGGCCTGCGCACGCAGGGGAAAAAGAAGGCGCCGGGGCAGGCGACAGAGAGCGGGGGAGGGGCTCGATGAAGGCCGCGGCTAAGGGGATACGCGGAATACGCGAGCCCGCGCCGAAGCCGACGCTGAGGCGGTGCGCGATCTACACCCGGGTCTCGACCGAGCACGGGCTGGAGCAGGAGTTCAACTCCCTCGACAACCAGCGCGAGGCGGCCGAGGCCTATATTAAGAGCCAGGCTCACGAGGGCTGGCGCTGCTCGGCCGCCCGATACGATGATGGCGGCTTCTCGGGCGGCTCGCTGGATCGCCCTGCACTGCAGCGGCTGCTCGTCGAGATCCAGGCTCGGCGCATCGACGTGGTCGTGGTCTACAAGGTCGATCGCCTGACCCGGGCACTCTCGGACTTCGCCAAGCTCGTCGAGCTGTTCGATGCGCACGGCGTGTCGTTCGTATCCGTGACCCAGGCGTTCAACACTACGACCAGCATGGGGCGCCTCACCCTCAACGTGCTGCTGTCGTTCGCCCAGTTCGAGCGCGAGGTCACCGGCGAGCGCATCCGCGATAAGATCGCCGCTTCCAAGCGCAAGGGACTGTGGATGGGCGGCGTCGTGCCGCTCGGCTACCGGGCGGCTGACCGGGCGCTGCATATCGTCCCGAATCAGGCGGAGATCGTGCGGATGATCTTTGCCCGCTACCTCGCGCTGGGTTCCGTCAGCGCCGTGAAGACCGAGCTGGCGCAGGCCTGCATCCGTGTCCCTACGCGACCCGACGGCAAGGGCCGAACGGTCGGGGGCGGCCCCTTCAGCCGCGGTCAGCTTTACCAGATCCTGCAAAACCCGATCTATGTCGGCCGACTCACGCACAAGGGTCGGGTCCACGAGGGCCAGCATGCCGGGATCGTCGATCCGGCGATCTTCGACGCGGTCCAGGCGCAGCTTGCCCGGAATCACCATGGCCATGCCACCCGTCGGCGGGTTTGTGGGCATCTGCTGGTCGGGCGCATTCGAGATGATCACGGGAACACCATGACCCCGAGCCACACCGCCAAGGGCGCTCGGCGCTATCGCTACTATGTCAGCCAGGCCGTGCTTCAGGGCAGGCCGGCTGGCCCGATCCGCCGCATCGCGGCCCACGCGATCGAGGCTGCCGTGGTCGGAGCATTGCGCGCGGCACCCGCTCTGTCAGTCTCATCGGGCTCATCCGGCCCCATCAGCGATGCCGAACTCATTGCAGGTCACCTCGGACAGGTGACGGTCTATCCCGATGCCCTGGAGCTTGATCTCATCGGCGCGGGCGATCGCGAGCCGCTCCGCATCGCCTGGGCACCGACACAGAACCGCCGAGGCCGAGACATCATCGTCCCGCCAGAAGCGGAGCGCGCCGGGCTGCGGCCGATGAAGGTCGAGGATCGCGTCCGCATCCTCAAGGCCATCGCCCGGAGCCGTGCCTGGATCGACGACCTCGTCTCCTCCCGTGTTGCGGATACGGACGCCATCGCTGCCACCGAGGCCCGCAGCGAGCGCGCGGTGCGGATGATGCTGCCGCTGGCGCAACTCTCGCCGCGGATCGTCAGGGCGATCGTCGACGGCCGGCTGCCGCGCGGCATCGGCATCCGGCACTTGGCCGAGCTGCCGGCATCCTGGGCTGAGCAGGAGCAATCGCTGGGGTTCTGAACCGGACGCGCTGCCGGTCATCTCTCACTCGATGCCATTCGGGTTCGATCAAACCTGCGACGGCGATCGCCGCATCCGGCATCACACACCCGGATCGCGCAGCCCCCAAGCTGCACATGCGTGAGCACGCAGGCACCGGCCGGCGGGGTGCATCTGCGGAAACGGGTTTGCCTGCAGCAGAGACAGAGCCGTTAGGTGGCCGCTTGACGCCCGTCTCGGGCGGCAGAGACCGCCACGCAGACGGAGTGGCCCGGCTAAGTCGCGGAACCGGCGACATTATTTCCGATGACCACCAGACATGCAGTTTGTGAAGACTGCCTGGTGGAGCTGAGGGGATTCGAACCCCTGACCTCCGCAGTGCGATTGCGGCGCTCTCCCATCTGAGCTACAGCCCCGTCGAGGCGCCGGCCTTGTAGGCGCGGGCGGCTCAGCCTGTCAATTCCCTGTTTCAACGTCGCCCGCCGCGCGCCGCTCCGGCGCTGGGGTGCGGGCGCCCCGAGGATAGCACGCGAACCCGCATGAATGCCCTGATCTGGCTCTTCGACACGGTCGTCCAGCTTTTCATCTACGTCCTCATCGCAAGCGCGGTTCTCAGCTGGCTCGTGGCGTTCAACGTGGTGAACGTGCGCAATCCCATCGTCGCGCAGATCGGCGAGGTGCTCTATCGGCTCACCGAGCCGGTGCTGCGGCCGATCCGCAACCTGCTGCCCAATCTCGGCGGCGTCGACATCTCGCCGATCATCCTCATCCTGCTGCTGCTGTTCATCAGTCGTCTGCTGCATGAATACGCTGTGCCCGCAGCCTATGTTTACACGCAGTAGGGTCGAACGCCCGTGAAGACGAATCCCGGCCGCTTCTTCGAGGATTTCCGCCTCGGCGAGACCATCCGCCACGCCACCCCGCGCACCGTGACGGTGGGCGACGTGGCGCTCTACACGGGCCTCTACGGTCCCCGCTTCGCCGTGCAATCCTCGGACGCGTTCGCCCGCGCCTTCGGCTATCCGAAGAGCCCGCTGGACGACCTGCTCACCTTCCACATGGTGTTCGGCAAGACCGTGCCGGACGTCTCCCTCAACGCGCTCGCCAATCTCGGCTACGCCGAGGGCGGATTCCGCCGGCCGGTCTATCCGGGCGAGACGCTCTCCACCGTGTCGGAAGTGATCGGCCTCAAGGAGAGTTCGAACCGCCAGACCGGCGTGGTCTACGTCCGCTCGGTGGGCTCCGACGAGCAGGGCGAGCCCGTCCTCAGCTATTGCCGCTGGGTCCTCGTGCGCAAGCGCGATCCGGAGGCGACGGTGGCCGAGGAGCATGTGCCGAACCTCGCCAAGGTGGTCGATCCCAAGGACCTCGCGGGCGTCCTGCCGACGCTCTCGGCCGCCGCCTACGACACGGAGCTGGCCGGCAGCCCCCACCGCTTCGCGGATTACGCCGTGGGCGAGAAGATCGACCACGTCGACGGCATGACCGTCGAGGAGGCCGAGCACCAGATCGCCACGCGCCTGTTCCAGAACACCGCCAAGGTCCATTTCGACGGGCTGGCAGCCAAGGACACCCGCTTCGGCCGGCGCCTGATCTACGGCGGCCACGTGATCTCGCTGGCGCGCGCGCTGAGCTTCAACGGTCTGGCCAACGTGTTCGCGATCGCCGGGATCAATGCCGGCCGGCACGTGGCGCCGCTGTTTGCCGGCGATACGGTCTATGCCTGGAGCGAGGTGCTGGCGACCGCCGATGTCGGCCGCGCCGATGTCGGCCTCCTGCGCCTGCGCACGGTCGCCACCAAGAACCAGCCCTGCGACGCCTTTCCGGATCGCGCCGGCGAGGGCTACGACCCGGCGGTGATCCTCGACCTGGACTACTGGGCGTTCGTGCCGAAGTAGCCCGCAGGCTCCGGCGCGCGCCGCCGCACGCCATGGCGGCGACCCGCATCCCGAAGGCGCGCCCCGTGACGGTGCGGCGGGCGCGCCCGGAGGACGCCCCCGCCGTGGCCGCGATCCACGTCGCCGCGTGGCACGAGACCTATACCGGGCTCCTGCCGCCCGAGATGATCACGGCCCTCACCTACGAGGCCCGGCTCGCCTGGTGGGCGCAGATCCTCAGCTCTCCGCCCGCCACCCCCGGCGGGGCGGCCTTCCTGGCCGAACGCGGGGGCGAGGCCGTCGGCTTCGGCACCTGCAACGCCCAGCGCTCAGACCTGCTGGCAGCCGCCGGCTACGACGGCGAGATCAGCGGCCTCTACGTCCTGCGCGCCGCCCAGGGGCAGGGGGTCGGGAGCGCCCTGACGACAGCCCTTGCGACGCAGCTGCAGAAGGCCGGGTATGCCGCCGCCGGATCGTGGGTGCTGCAGGGTAACGCCCTGGGGCGACGGTACTGCGAAGTCCTCGGCGGGACGCGGGTCGAGGCCGCGGTCCGGGGACAGGGCCGCCTCGCGGAGGTCGCCTATGGCTGGCGCGATCTCGCTCCGCTCGCGGCGGCGGGGGATCGAGGCCGCCGACGGGGGCGCGGCGGACGGAGCGCGAAGACGCGGACGCGCGACGACGGGTGACCGGCAGGGCGGACACGGGCCGCCCGCGCCTCAGCGGATACCGCGTCCCACCACCCCCGCCTCGACCGCCAGGGAGAGGCGGTCGGTGACCGCCCACTCGACGCCGACGCCCGCCACCGGCCGCACCGCGATGTCCTGGCGGGTGATCGGCAGGGTCGACGGCGTCGGCCCGATGCGCAGCGTCTCGTGCGCGGCCACGACACCCCCCTTGGCGTAGAGCAGGACGTCCGGCGCGACGAGGGTCCCCACCTTCACCTCCAGGGCGCCGGCGAAATCGCGGGTGTAGGCGAGGCGCCCGAAGCCCGGGGTCAGGGTCCCGTCGAGGCCGGCCAGATAGTCGAAGCCGCCGCTGATGCCGTAGAGGATCGGACCCTCCTGCCACATCCGGCCGGCCTCGAGGCCGAGGGTGGGACCCGAAAAGCCGCCGCCATGCCGGGATGAACTGACCGCGTAGCCGGTCGAGAGACGCGCGTAGGACCCGGTCCAGCGGCCGTACGCATCCTCGGGCATCTGCGGCCACGCGAAGGATGGCAGCGGCGCGAAGCCCACGGACGGCCAGAACAGCGCCTGGGCGGCGGCGGGACCCGGCGGGAGGCAGCCGGCGCCGAGCACGAGACCGGCCGCGAGGCGGCGGAACGGGCGGGAATCAGCGCGTCTGATCATGCCGCCATGCTAGCCTAAGCGCCTGGGTCGCGACAGGCGGAACCGACCCGCCCGCGGGATCGTGCGCGGGACGCGCCGGGGCCGTCGCGCTCAGCAGGCGGCGACGTTGACCGCGAGGCCGCCGAGGGAGGTTTCCTTGTACTTGTCCTGCATGTCGTGGCCGGTCTGGCGCATGGTCTCGATGACCTGATCGAGGCTGACGAAGTGCACCCCGTCGCCGTGCAGCGCCAGGGAGGCGGCGGCCACCGCCTTGTTGGCGCCGAAGGCGTTGCGCTCGATGCAGGGGATCTGGACGAGGCCGCCGATCGGGTCGCAGGTCATGCCGAGATGGTGCTCCATGGCGATCTCGGCGGCGTTGGCGACCTGCCGGGCGTCGCCACCCAGAACAGCGGCGAGCCCCGCCGCCGCCATGGCCGCCGCGGAGCCGACCTCCCCCTGGCATCCGACCTCGGCCCCTGAGATCGAGGCCCGGCGCTTGATCAGGCCGCCGATCGCGGCGGCGGCGAGGAGGTAGTCGCGCCCGCGCGCCTCGCTCCAGCCGGGGCAGAAATCGATGCCGTAGCGCAGCACCGCCGGCACGATGCCGGCCGCGCCGTTGGTCGGTGCCGTGACGACACGCCCGCCCGCGGCGTTCTCCTCGTTCACCGCCAGGGCGAACAGGCTGATCCAGTCCATGATCTCGTGGGCCGGACGGCTGTTGGAGAGCCGGTTCGCCTCGAGCGTCGCGTGCAGCCGCTTGGCACGGCGCCGGACCTTGAGGCCGCCCGGCAGTTCGCCGTCCATCCGAAGGCCCCGGGCGATGCAGGCGAGCATGGCGTCGCGGATGGCATCGAGGCCGGCCGCGATCGCGACCTCGGGGCGCAGGGTCCGCTCGTTGGCCATCTGCACCTGCGGGATCGTCAGGCCGGTCTCGGCGCAGATCCGCAGCAGATCGGCCCCGCTCTCGAAGGGATAGGGGAGTGCCGCGGCACCCAGGTCGGCCGGCGTCGCCGCGCCCTCCTCTTCCACGAAGCCGCCCCCGACCGAGTAGCAGACCATCTCGTCCAGACGGGCGCCCGCCGCGTCGTAGGCACGGAAGCGCATGCCGTTGGTGTGGCGCGGCAGCACCTCGGCGAAGTTGAACAGGAGATCCCGGGTGCAGTCGAAGGCGAGGCCGGGCAGGCCGAGGGCGCCGGTCTCGGCCAGGGCCTGGGTGTAGCCGGCCACGGCGTCGGGATCGACGGTGGCGGGCGCGTGACCGAGCAGCCCCAGGAAGATCGCCACGTCGGTGCCGTGGCCACGCCCGGTCCAGGCGAGGGAGCCGAAGAGTTCCGCGCTCACCCGCGCGATGCCGGGACGGCCGGCGACGCGGTCGCGGAAGCGGCGCGCGGCGACCATCGGGCCGATCGTGTGCGAACTCGACGGGCCGATCCCGATCTTGAACAGATCGAACGCACTGATCATCGCGTGGCGTCTCTCCACCGGCACGGCCTGGGACGCGACCCTGCAGGAAGCCGGCCAGACGGGTCACGCAGACACGTCCGCCGGACAGGCGCCGTGGCCGCCGGCTGAGCGCGGTCGGGCGCCTCAGATCTTTCCGTCGAGGCCCATCTGGTAATACTTGTGAACGATCTTGTCCTGGTTCTCCAGCAGCCAGTCGATCGACGGCTCGTTGGTCATGGCCTTGCGGATCGCCTCGGTCATGCCCTTGCGCTGGATGTCGAACAGCGCCTTGTGGTCGACGTTCTGCGCCTCGATCACCCCGGGGCTCAGCCAGACCGAGCAGATGATGCCGAGGTCGTTGGCCTTCTCCTTCGGGATGTAGCCCGCCCGCACGGCGTCGAGGACGCCGTTGGCGATGGCGAACTGCACGGTGCCCATCAGGATCGAGGTGTACTTGCTCTCGGTCACGCTGACCTTGGAGACGCACAGCGTCACCGGGCGGACCATGATGTCGGTGTTGAGCAGCGCGAAGACGCGGCTGTGGCCGACGACCTGGTCGCCGGTCAGCGTCGCGAGGGCGGTGCCGACGGGTCCGTCGAGTTCGCCGATGATGACCTCGGGCTCGGAGGCGGTGTTAGGCGGGCCGCCCGCCACGAGTGCCTCGCCGGCGCGCAGGATGATGCGTTCGTTCATGCTGTACCTCGTGGGGATCGGGCGCTCCGGCCTTGGCCGACGAGGCGCGTCCTATCATCGGGTCGCCGCGCCTGTCGACGCGCGGCCGTCATCGGCCCCGCCCGGGTGGGCGGGCCGGCCGAACGCCGATCCTTCCGGGATGGCCCCCGGGGAGCCCGGCTCCGCGGGGGTGTCGATGCCCCGCGGGGCCGATGCCCGCCCCGGAGCCGCGTCGCCCGTCGCCGCGATCAGTCGCGCACGACGACCTTGGTGCCGACCCGAGCCCGGTCGTAGAGGTCGGCCACGTCCTTGTTGGTCATGCGGATGCAGCCCGACGAGACCGCCGCGCCCATCGTCTCCGGCTCGTTGGAGCCGTGGATCCGGTAGAGCGAGGAGCCGAGATAGAGGGCGCGGGCGCCCAGCGGATTGTCCTGGCCGCCGGCCATGTAGCGCGGCAGGTCCGGGCGGCGGGCCAGCATCTGCTGCGGCGGACGCCAATCCGGCCACTCCTTCTTCATGGTGACGGTCTTGGTGCCGGACCACGAGAAGCCCTGACGGCCCACGCCGACGCCGTAGCGGATCGCCGCGCCGCCGCCGAGGACGTAGTACAGCCGGCGCTGCCGCGTGGAGACCACGATCGTGCCCGGCTTCTCCTTGCCGGTCCAGGCGACGGTCTCGCGGGGAATCGCCTGACTGCGGAAGACGTTGAGGAAGTCGGCGATCGGGCCCCGGTCCAGCGGGTTGGCCATCGCGGGGGCGCTTCCGAGCAGCAGCCCCGCGAGCCCGAGCATCGCGATCCGTCTCGACATGGTCTCCATCCTTCGTTCGCCGTGGCGTGGCCGATGCGGCGGCCGCGCGCTCCTCCCGCGAGCCGGCCCGGATTTCGCGGCAAGGTTGAGGCCGACCCGCGGGCGCGTGAACGTCCGGGCGTGACTGTGTGCTGCGCGCAACACCCCGCGGGTGGCGCGGCACCGGGTGGCGCGGCACAAGGGGTGATTGCGCCGGGCGACGGCCATGCTTATCTCGGGTCCGTGATCCGATCCGTCGCCCTTCTGGCCCGCCGCGTCGCGGGCCTGCCGGCCCGCTTTGCCCGGGGGCTCGCCGTGCTGGCGCTGCTCGTCCTCGCGGCGACGGCGCTGTTCGCCGCGTCTGCGCCGGCGCAGGCCGAGCGGGCGGCGGGGCCGGCCTGCGCCGTCGCGAGCCCACGCATGGCAGTTCTGTCGGGGGCGCCGGATACGCAGCCCGAGGCCGAGCGCTCGGCCTTCGGCCGTACCGATCTCTGTGCCGCGGACAGCGAGATCCTGACCGAGTTGGGGCTGCCGCGCCCGCCGGTCGAGGCGCCGCGGCCCCGTCACACGGCCACCGCATCGTTCGGGTATGCGGCCGACATCGTGCCGCCGTCCGCGCCGGATGGCGCGCCGCACCGGCCTCCAAGGCTGACCTGACGCGCGCGCCGGCTTCGACGGCCGGCTAGAGTGCGCGCCTGTCCCGATCTCCGACCGACCGGCCGCGTGGCCGGTCGCGGGATCCGCTTCGATGACGCGCGGCCCCTTGCGCCGCGCCGGCCTCAGCAGACGCATGCTTTCAGGAGCGTCGTTACCCGTGACCCGCACTGTATCCGCCAGAACCCCGTCTTCGTTCCGCGCCTCGGCCCGCGCGGCCGCCCTCCTGCCCGCAGCCCTGCTCCTGCTCGGTGTCGCGGCCTGCAACCCGAAGCCGGTCGCCACGCCGACGCCGCCCGTGCCCGAGGTCGGCTTCGTCAAGGTGGAGCCCCAGGCGATCCCCTATCTCCGCGACCTACCGGGCCGCGTCGCCCCGATGCGCATCGCCGAGGTCCGCTCCCGGGTCTCCGGGCTCGTGGTGAAGCGCCTGTTCGAGCAGGGCAGCCAGGTCAAGGAGGGCGACATCCTCTACAAGATCGACCCGGCGCCCTTCGAGGTCGAACTCGCCAGCGCCGAGGCCGCGCTCGCCCGCCAGGAGGCCGCCCAGGTGCTGGCCCGCCAGCAGGCTGACCGCCTCGAACAGCTCCTGTCCCGCGCCACCGCCAGCCAGGCCCAGTACGACGCGGCCTTCGCGGCCAAGAAGCAGGCGGAGGCCGAGGTCGCCGGCGCCAAGGCGGCCCGCGACCGGGCGCAGCTCAACCTCGGCTGGACCGACGTGCGGGCTCCGATCACCGGCCGGATCGGCCGGGCGCTGCTCACGGAGGGAACCCTGATCGAGCCCGGCTCCACGGGGGCGCTCGCCACGATCCAGCAGCTCGACCCGATCTACGTCGACATCACCCAGTCGGTCGGTGAGCTGAACCGCCTGCGCCGGGACCTCGCCAGCGGCGAGCTGGCGCGGCTGGAGGAGAACACCGCCAACGTCCACCTGATCATGGACGACGGGTCGCTCTACCCGCTGGCGGGCCGGCTGCTGTTCTCGGACGTCACCGCCGATCCGAGCACCGGGCAGGTGACCCTGCGGGTGCAGTTCCCCAACCCGCACGACGAGCTGTTCCCCGGCATGTACGTGCGGGCGCGGATCAAGCAGGGCATCGACTCGGATGCCATCGCGGTGCCGCAACAGGCGATCCAGCGCACCGATGACGGCCGCGCCGAGGTCTGGGTGGTGCGCGCCGACGAGACCGTGATGCGCCAGCCCGTCGAGGTCGGACCCGTGGTCGGTCAGAACTGGCTGATCCGCTCCGGGCTGAAGGCCGGCGAGCGGGTCGTGGTCGACGGCTTCCAGAAGATCACCGTCGGCGCGAAGGTGAAGCCCCTCGACCAGACCCCGGTCCACGGTGAGGCCGGTCCGAAGCACGATGCCGACGAGGCGCTCGACACGCCCGCCGACAAGGCGGAGGCCGCGCAGCGGGCCGCCGCCGTCCAGCAGCGCCACTGAGCCCGGGAGAGCCCGATCATGGCCCGCTTCTTCATCGACCGCCCGGTCTTCGCCTGGGTGGTGGCGCTGTTCATCTGTCTCGGCGGTGCGCTCGCGATCCCGAACCTGCCGGTGGCGCAGTACCCGGTGATCGCGCCGCCCTCCATCGCGTTGTCCACGGCCTATCCGGGGGCCTCGGTGGAGAGCCTCTACATCGGCACGACCCGGCTCATCGAGGACGAGCTGAACGGCGCGGCCAACATCATGAACTTCGAGTCGACCACCGACTCGTTCGGCTCCGTGAACATCACCGCCACCTTCCAGCCCGGCACCGACCCGGCGCTGGCCTCCGTGGAGGTGCAGAACCGGCTGAAGCGCGTCGAGGCGCGCCTGCCCGCGGAGGTGCGCCAGCAGGGCATCCTGGTGGAGGAGGCCTCGGCCGCGACCCTCAACATCATCACCCTCGTCTCCAAGGACGGGTCGATGGACGAGGTCGGCCTCGGCGACTTCCTGATCCGCAACGTCATCAACGAGATCCGGCGCATCCCGGGCGTCGGGCGCGCGACGCTCTACTCGACGGAGCGGTCGCTGCGCGTCTGGGTCGATCCCGACAAGCTGCGCGGCCTCTCGCTCAGCGCCTCGGACGTGACCGACGCGATCCGCAACCAGAACGTCCAGGTCGCCTCCGGCTCGGTCGGCGCGCAGCCGAGCCCGACCCGGCAGGCGCTCACCGTGCCGATCATCGTGAAGGGCCAGCTCGGCACCATCGAGGAATTCGGCGCCATCGTGCTGCGGGCCAATTCCGACGGCTCGAACGTGCGCCTGCGCGACGTGGCGCGGATCGAGCTCGGCGGCGACGCCTACCAGTTCTCCACCCGGCTGAACGGCGGCCCGGCCGCCGGCATCTCGGTAACGCTCGCCCCCGACGGCAACGCGCTGGAGACGGCCCGCGCGATCCGCGCCAAGATGGTCGAGCTGTCCCAGTTCTTCCCGCCGGACCTGAAGTGGGACATCCCCTACGACATCACCCCGGCGGTGGAGGCCTCCATCGAGAAGGTGCTGCACACCCTCGTCGAGGCGGTGGTGCTGGTCTTCCTGGTGATGTTCCTGTTCCTGCAGAACATCCGCTACACCCTGATTCCCACGATCGTCGTGCCGATCGCCCTCATGGGCACGGTCACGGTGATGTGGATCTCGGGCTTCTCGGTGAACGTGCTCACCATGTTCGGCATGGTGCTGGCCATCGGCATCCTGGTCGACGACGCCATCGTGGTGGTGGAGAACGTCGAGCGGATCATGAACGAGGAGGGGCTGCCCCCCAAGGAGGCCACCAAGAAGGCCATGGGGCAGATCACCGGGGCGATCATCGGCATCACCCTGGTGCTGATGGCGGTGTTCATCCCGATGGCGTTCTTCCCCGGCTCGGTGGGCATCATCTACCGGCAGTTCTCGATCGCGATGGTGACCTCCATCGCGTTCTCGGCGCTGCTCGCCCTGTCGCTGACGCCGGCCCTCTGCGCGACCTTCCTGAAGCCGGTGGCCAAGGGACACGGCCACGCCAAGGGCGGCGTGTTCGGGTTGTTCAACCGGTTCGTCGACCGGGAGACCGCCCGCTACGGACGCGGCACCCAGTGGTTCATCCGGAAATCCGGCCGGGTGATGCTGGTCTATCTCGCCCTCGTGGCGGGCACCGCCTACGCGTTCGTCAACCTGCCGGAGGGCTTCCTGCCGGTGGAGGACCAGGGCTTCTTCACGGTCGACATCCAGACGCCGCCGGGCGCCTCCTACAACCGCACCCAGGAGGCGGTGCGCAAGGTCGAGGAGCACCTGCTGGCGCAACCGGGCGTCGCCACCGTGACGATGCTCAACGGCTTCTCGTTCTCCGGGCAGGCCCCGAGCACGAGCCAGGCCTTCGTGACCCTCAAGCCCTGGTCCGAGCGCGACGCCAAGAACTCGGCCGCCGCCCTCGTCGCGGGCACCAACGCGGCGCTCGCCAGCTACCGCGACGCCACGGTGGACGCGCAGGAACCCCCGCCCGTGGACAACCTCGGCAACGCGGCGGGCTTCTCGTTCCGCCTGCAGGACCGGGCCAACCGCGGCTACGCGGCGCTGCTCTCCGCCCAGGAGCAGCTCCTGAAGCTGGCCTCGCAGAGCCCGGTCCTCCAGAAGGTGAAGATCGAGGGCCTGCCGCCGACCCCGCAGGCGGAGCTGATCATCGACCGCGAGAAGGCGGCGGCGCTCGGCGTGAAGTTCGAGGACATCAACAACACGATCCAGCTCAACCTCGGCTCGGTCTACCCGAACGACTTCCCCAACCGCGGCAAGATGCAGCGCGTCTACGTGCAGGCCGAGCAGCTCCAGCGCATGAACGCGTCGGACATCCTCAACTACGCGGTGAAGAACGCCACGGGCACGATGGTCCCGATGTCGTCCTTCGCGGAGCTGAAATGGAGCATGGGGCCGAGCCAGATCGTCGGCTTCAACGGCTACCAGTCGGTGCGCTTCACCGGCGAGCCGAACCCCGGCTACACGTCGGGCGACGCGATCAGTGAGATGGAGCGGCTGATGCTCCAACTGCCCAAGGGGTTCGGCTACGCCTGGACGGGCCAGTCCTATCAGGAGAAGCAGGCGGGCAGCCAGGCGAGCCTGCTGCTGGCCCTCTCGGTGCTGATCGTGTTCCTGTGCCTCGCCGCGCTCTACGAGAGCTGGGCGATCCCGGTCTCGGTGATGCTGGTGATCCCGCTCGGCGTCATCGGCGCCGTGGCGGCCGTGCATCTGCGCGGCATGCCCAACGACGTCTACTTCAAGATCGGGCTGATCACGATCATCGGGCTCTCGGCCAAGAACGCGATCCTGATCGTCGAATTCGCCAAGGACCTCTGGAAGCCCGGGACCTCGGTGGTGCAGTCCGCGGTGGAGGCGGCGACCCTCCGGTTCCGGCCGATCGTGATGACCTCGCTGGCCTTCATCTTCGGCGTGGTGCCGCTGGCCATCGCCACCGGCGCCGCCTCGAAGAGCCAGCAGGCGATCGGCACCGGCGTGATGGGCGGCATGATCACCGCGACCGTGCTGGCGGTGTTCTTCGTGCCGGTGTTCTTCGTCGTCGTCATGCGCCTGTTCCGGCGCAAGGCGGTGGCGGAGGGCGAGCGGGCCGAGGGCGCGGCGCGGCAGGAGCCGGCGCGGGTGGCGGCCGAATAGGCCAGACGCGTCGCGCCTCGGTTCCTGCCAGGCGCGACGCGCCCCCTCTCCCGTTCGGGAGAGGGTCGAGAACGCTCCGGAGAGATCGCGCCCCTCACCCGGTCTCTCTCCCGCACGGGAGAGGGGACCCGCGGCGCCCCACTTCGGGAACACGGCATCGCTTTCAGGCCCCCTGAGCCCGAGCCCCCGAAGTCTTCAATCGAAAACGGGGATGAGGCGGGGAAAAACGCGTTCAGGCGGCCGGGTCGTGTCACTCCCCCGCGACAGCCTCGACCTCGGTCTTGTATACAGATGGTCCGATGCTTGCTGGCGCCGCGGTGGACACCGCCGGGGCTGCCGGCCGGTGGCGCATTCACGGTTCCGGAGATCCGCTTGTCCCGTTCAGCCCTGAAGACCCTCGCCCGCGGCGTGTCCGCGGTCGCGGTCGCGACGTTCGCCTTCGCGTTGCCCGCACAGGCCGCCAACGTCTTTCGCTTTGCCTTCCAGGGCGATCTGAAGTCCCTCGATCCGTACTCCCTCAAGGAGAGCTTCACCGAGGGAATGCAGCAAGCGGCCTACGAGCCCCTCGTCACCCTCGACAAGAACCTGAAATTCGCCCCCGGCCTCGCCGAGTCCTGGGAGACGCCCGAGCCGACCCGCTGGCGCTTCCACCTGCGCAAGAACGTCAAGTTCCACGACGGCTCGCCGTTCACGGCCGACGACGTGATCTTCTCCGCCCAGCGCGTCCGGGCCTCCGGCTCGAACTTCACCACCAACGTCCCGGCCGACGCCGAGTTCGTGAAGGTCGACGACTACACCGTCGACATGGTGCTGAAGAAGCCGAACCCGATCGCCATCGCCCAGTTCCCGACCTGGGTGATCATGTCGAAGGCGTGGTCCGAGAAGAACGGCGTCGTCCAGCCGACGCCTCCCAGCGCCACCAGCCCGAGCTACGCCACCCTGCACGAGAACGGCACCGGCCCGTTCGTGATCGCCGAGCACCAGCCCGGCGTGAAGACGGTGTTCAAGAAATTCGACGGCTACTGGGGCAAGGTCGAGTCGAACCTCGACGAGGCAGTGCTGACCACCATCGCCAATCCGGCGACCCGCGTCGCCGCGCTCCTCTCCAGCGAGGTCGACTGGATCGACCCCGTGCCGCTGCAGGACCAGCAGCGGGTCAACGCCAGCGGCACCGCCACCGTGATGGCCGGCCCCGAGCTGCGCACGATCTTCCTCGGCATGGACCAGGACCGGGACGAGCTCAAGGATTCGAGCGTCAAGGGCAAGAACCCGTTCAAGGACATCAAGGTCCGCGAGGCCTTCTACCTCGCCATCGACGAGGACACGATCGCCAAGCGGGTCATGCGCGGGCAGGCGGTGCCCTCCGCCCTGATGATCGCCCCGGCCCTCTACGACCGGGGGGGCGAGTTCAAGCGTCCGGCCACCGACCTCAAGAAGGCCAAGGAGCTGATGGCTCAGGCGGGCTATCCGGACGGGTTCTCGCTCACCATGGATTGCCCCAACGACCGCTACGTCAACGACGAGGCGATCTGTCAGGCGGTGGTCTCGATGCTGGCCCGCATCAACGTCAAGGTGAACCTCAACGCGCAGCCGAAGGCCAAGTACTTCGCCAAGGTGCTGGCGCCGGCCTACGACACCTCGTTCTACCTGCTGGGCTGGACCCCGTCCTCGCTGGACAGCCACAACATCCTCTACGAGATCGTCGGCTGCCGGAAGCCGGGCGACAAGTCCGGTCGCGGCGGCTGGAACCTCGCGGGCTACTGCGACCCGAAGATCGACGAAATCGCCGACAAGGTGGAATCGGAGACCGACAAGACCAAGCGCGACGCCCTGATCAAGGAGGGATTCGACGTCCTCAACACCGACTGGGGCTACATCCCGCTGCACCAGCAGGCGCTGGCCTGGGGCGTGTCCAAGAAGGTCCACCTGACCCAGCGCGCCGACAACCTGCTGCTGCTCTACTGGGTGTCGAAGGATCCGCAGTAGGCGCGCGGCGTGCTCGCCTTCCTGCTGCGGCGGGTGATCCAGGCGGCCGCGGTCCTCGCGGTCGTCGGGCTCATCGCCTTCGCGATGTTCCGGTTCGCGGGCGACCCCGTGAACCAGATCGTCGGACCCGACACCACGGTGTCCGAGCGGGCCGAGATCCGGAAGACTCTCGGCCTCGACGACCCGGTGCTGGTCCAGTTCGCCCGCTACGCCGGCAACGTGGTGCGGGGGCAATTCGGCATCTCGTATCAGTTCCGGCAGCCGGTCTCGCAACTCCTCGCCGAGCGCATGCCGGCGACGTTGGAACTTGCCTTCTGCGCCACGATCTTCGCCCTGGTGGTGGGGATCCTGATGGGTGTCTACTGCGCGCTCTTCCGGGATTCCTGGCTCGCCGGGCTGTTCCAGGCGGTCTCGCTCATCGGGATCAGCCTGCCGACCTTCCTGATCGGCATCCTGCTGATCTACCTGTTCTCGGTAACGCTCGGCTGGCTGCCCTCCTACGGGCGCGGCGACACGGTGCGGCTGGGCTGGTGGACGACGGGCTTCCTCACCGCGTCGGGGCTCAAGGCGCTGATCCTGCCCTCCATCACCCTCGGCCTGTTCCAGATGACGCTGATCATGCGGCTGGTGCGCGCCGAGATGCTGGAGGTGCTGCGCACCGACTACATCCGCTTCGCCCGGGCGCGGGGGCTCACCACCCGCGCCGTCCACCTGCGCCACGCGCTCAAGAACACCCTCGTGCCGGTCATCACCATCGCGGGGCTCCAGCTGGGCTCGGTCATCGCCTTCTCGATCATCACCGAGACGGTGTTCCAGTGGCCCGGCATGGGCCTGCTCTTCGTCCAGGCCGTGCAGAACGTCGATATCCCGATCATGTCCGCCTACCTGCTGCTCGTGGCGCTGATCTTCGTGACCATCAACCTCGTGGTCGACATCCTCTACACGGTGGTGGACCCGCGCCTGCGGCTCTCGACCGGGCGGGCGACGTGAGGGCGGCCATGACCGAAGGCTCCGGTTGCCTGCCCCTACACCGTCATCGCGAGCGCAGCGAAGCGACCCAGGGCAGCGCGCGTTCTGTCGGCGTGGCGCTGCTGGATTGCTTCGCTCTGCTCGCAAAGACGGTGGCTTCAGCCCCGAAAACGTCAACCGGACACGGCGTGAGGGTCGGCCGATGAGCGGATACGACCTCGACGCGGGCGACGCCCCGCCGGTCCCGCTGCCGGAGGCGAAGCCCTCCCGCCTCGCGCGCTGGCGGGATTCCGATCTGCTGGCGAATTTCCTGCGCTCGAAGACCGCGATGGCGGCTTTGATCGCCACTTTGCTGATGGTCGGGCTCGCCTTCGCGGCGCCCCTGGTCGCCCCGCAGAACCCCTACGACCCGGCCCAGCTCGACCTGATCAACTCCAACCTGCCGCCGATCTGGCAGGCCGAGGGCCAAGCGCCCTACTATCTCGGCACCGACGACCAGGGCCGGGACGTGCTCTCGGCGGTGCTCTACGGCCTGCGGCTGTCGCTGATCGTCGGCGTGCTCGGGGTGCTGACCTCCGGTATCCTCGGCATCGCGCTCGGCCTGATCGCCGGCTACGCGGGCGGGGTCCTCGACACGCTGATCATGCGGGTCGCCGACGTGCAGCTCACCTTCCCGGCGATCCTGATCGCCCTGGTGGTGGACGGCGTTGCCAAGGCGACCTTCGGCAGCGCCCTCGACGTCGGGCCGCTGATCGGGCTGATCGTGGTCTCGATCGGCCTGTCCTTCTGGGTGCAGTACGCCCGGACCGTGCGCTCCTCCGTGATGGTCGAGAAGGGCAAGGACTACGTCCAGGCGGCACGGCTGATCGGCCTGTCCTCCCCGGTGATCCTGGTCCGCCACGTCCTGCCGAACGTCACCGGCCCGGTCTTCGTCATCGCGACGATCAACCTCGCGTTGGCCATCATCACCGAGGCGACCCTCTCGTTCCTCGGCACCGGCCTGCCCGAGACCATGCCGTCGCTGGGCACGCTGATCCGCACCGGCAACCGCTTCCTGTTCTCCGGCGAGTGGTGGATCGTCGCCTTCCCGGGGCTGGCGCTGGCCGGCCTCGTCATCGCCATCAACCTCCTGGGGGATTGGCTGCGCGACGCGCTCAATCCGAAGCTGCAATGATGGGACATCGTCATCGCGAGCGCAGCGAAGCGACCCAGGGCAGCGCGACCTTGGTGAGCGTGGCGCCGCTGGATTGCTTCGCTCCGCTCGCAAGGACGGGGGCGCCCATCCGAAGCCGGGTTGCCACCGGAGCCGCCACGCCATGACCGAGACCATCCTCTCCGTGCGCGACCTCACGGTCGCCTTCGACACCCGCCGCGGGCCGCTCACCGCCATCGACCGGGTCTCGTTCGACATTGGCCGCGGCGAGATCCTGGGCGTCGTCGGCGAGTCCGGGGCCGGCAAGTCGGTGACCGGCTCGGCGGTGATCGGGCTGATCGACCGGCCCGGCCGGATCGCGGGCGGCGAGATCCGTCTGCGCGGCGAGCGCATCGACAACCTCTCCCCGGAGGCGATGCGGCGGGTGCGGGGCAAGCGCATCGGCATGATCTTCCAGGATCCGCTGACCTCCCTCGACCCGCTGTTCCGGGTCGGCGACCAGATCGTCGAGACCCTGCGGACCCACACCGACCTGTCGGGCAGGGCCGCCCGCACCCGCGCCATCGACCTCCTCGCCGAGGTCGGCATCCCGGCCCCCGAGCGGCGCATCGACGGCTACCCGCACGAATTCTCGGGCGGCATGCGCCAGCGGGTGGTGATCGCGCTCGCGCTCGCCGCCGAGCCGGAACTGATCATCGCCGACGAGCCGACCACGGCGCTGGACGTCTCGGTCCAGGCCCAGATCATCACGCTGCTGAAGCGTCTCTGCCGCGAGCACGGCACCGCGGTGATGCTGGTGACCCACGATATGGGCGTGATCGCCGAGGCCGCCGACCGGGTGGCGGTGATGTATGCCGGGCGGGTGGCCGAGATCGGCCCGGTCGCCTCGGTGATCGCCAAGCCGCACCACCCCTACGCGGTCGGCCTGATGGGGGCGATCCCGACCCTGTCGCAGGAGTCCGACCGGCTGAGCCAGATCCCCGGCGTGATGCCGCGCCTCACCGCCATTCCCAAGGGCTGCGCCTTCAACCCGCGCTGCCCGAAGGTGTTCGCCCGGTGCCGCGTCGAGCGGCCCGAGCCGATCCCGGTCGATGCGAGCCGGGTCGCCTGTCACCTGTACGATGCAGCGGAGCGCGCGGCGTGAGCGCCTACGTCGAAGTCACCGATCTGCGCCGCCGGTTCGACGTCTCGAAGCCCTGGCTCAACCGGGTGCTCGAGGGCGAGCCCCGGAAATTCCTCACGGCGGTGGACCGGGTCGGGTTCACGATCGAGAAGGGCGAGACCTTCGCGATCGTCGGTGAATCCGGCTCCGGCAAGTCGACGGTGGCGCGAATGGTGGTCGGCCTGCTGCCGCCCTCGGCTGGCGAGGTGACGATCACCGGCGTCTCGATGACCGATCCCCGCCAGGCCGCGGCCCGGCGGCGCCTGCGGGCGCGCATCCAGATGATCTTCCAGGACCCCTACGCGTCCATGAACCCGCGCTGGCGGGTGGGCCGGATCATCGCGGAGCCGATCCGGGCCTTCAGCCTGATCCAGGGGGAGGGGGCGATCCGCGCCCGCGTGGCCGAACTCCTGGGCCTCGTCGGGCTCCACCCCGACGATTCCAGAAAATACCCGCACGAATTTTCCGGCGGCCAGCGCCAGCGGGTGGCAATCGCCCGGGCACTCGCGAGCCAGGCCGAGTTCCTGGTGGGCGACGAGCCGACCTCGGCGCTGGACGTCTCGGTTCAGGCGCAGATCCTGAACCTGATGCGCGATCTGCAGGACCGGCTGGGACTGACCTACCTGTTCATCTCCCACAACCTCGCCGTGGTCCGCCACATGGCGACCCGGGTCGGCGTGATGTATCTGGGTCGACTCGTGGAGGTCGCCGCCGCCAAGGACCTGTTCGCGACGCCGCGCCATCCCTACACGCGGATGCTGCTCGACGCGGTCCCCGACCTCGCCCATGTCGGTCGCGCCCGGGTGCCGGTCTCCGGCGAGATCCCGAATCCGATCGACCCACCCCCCGGCTGCACCTTCAACCCGCGCTGCCCGCTGGCGAACGACCGCTGCCGCGCAGAGGTGCCGGCGCTCCTCGACGGCGTCGCGTGCCACGCGGTGCAGGAGGGACGGGCCTGACCGTGGCGGCCTGCACGGAGGGCTTCGGGGCGCAGGCCGTTCCATGCACTGAGGCCGCCGGCGCTCCGATCTCGGCGTTCGAACCCGGGCGACCGAGCCGCGCCGTGGCGCGGGACATCGACGATCCTACCGAGTGCCGACCTGCGCGATGAAGACATCGCTGCGGCGGTTGGAGGCGCGATCCCGCCTGCCGAGGCCCAGGCTCGACACCTGCGTGATGTGAACACCGCGGGGGTCCAGGCCGGCCGAGGCAAGGAAATAGGGTTGCTGCGGAAACGTCGCGTTGTCCGCCCCACCGAGGCGGACCCTGACCTTCGGCCTCCCGAGCGGCGACAAGGCGATCGGAGCGGGCCGTCGATAGCCTCCGAGCCTGTCGTCTGTCCCGATCGACGACAGGCCGTCACCGGTCGCCAGGATCGTGACCGGCAGTGCCGGTCGGCCCCCTTGCTCGAAGAACAGGCAGTACCGCAGATCCGTCGGATCCGTCAGAAACGTGCAATCGTTGATCCGCGACGGTGAGGCCTGAGCCCAGCCATACGTGGGAACAACCCATAGGACGGCCGCGAGAATCGTTCGTCCGAAAGGCATCGACACGGCCAGCCTGTGACAGGGAATGTGCGGCGATCCTCGCAAATGTCTTGCCGGATCAGAACGGCAAGCTGCGGCCGCCCATATCGTTCCATCACCGGGTCCGTGCCGCGGGACGCGGGCGCCCCCGTGGACCAGGGTCGCTGCCGGCTGGAGCCCCGTTGCACGCATGCGCGCCGGGCCGTCGCCCCTGTGCAGGGAGCGCCCGGATCGGAACGCGGTCTGCCCGTTGCGCTCGGTCCCGCATCCTCGGCGCCCGCGGAAGCCGCACGGCCGGGAACCCCGCCCTTCTCGGTCGCCGTCGCGCGGCCCCGATCCGGAGAGTATGCGGGCTTGCCGTCCCGGGCGATCGCGCCCGCGGGTCGCCGCCGCTCAGGCGTCGCGCCACTCCGAGAACGTCGCGGCCTGCCCCACCGTGACGCCGTCGCGGTCGAGCTGCCAGACCACCGCCCGCTCGATCCAGAAGCGGCGCCCATCCTTGGCGATCCGCAGCCCGCGGTAGCCGCGGCTGAAGCCCTCCCGGGTGACGGCGTCGAGGAGCCGCTGCCGCTCGGCCCGTTCCGGCGCCTCGGCCGAGAGCCGCGAGGGCAGGCCGACGAGGTCCTCCCACGCGTAGCCGAAGCAGGCCTGCGCGGCCCGGTTGGCATAGACGAAGCGCGGATCCGCGCCGCCGTCATGGGCGAGGACCGCGAAGGGGGCCTCCGCGTAGAGCCAGTCCGCATCCGCGCCGGCCGGCACCAGGGCTTCGCCGAGCCGCCGCGCGTAGCTGCCGGTGAGCAGGGCGAAGAAGTCCGGGTCGTGCGAGAGGTCCGTCATGACACGCTACAGGACGGGATCGGCGTCGATGCGCATGCGCAGGATCGCGTAGGGCGGCTGCTGCAGGTCCCGGCCGTGGTTGAATTCCGGCCGCCGGTTGACCTGGGCCGCCGAGATATAGAGCCACCGGTCCGGGGTGATCCAGAAGGTATCGGCCCAGACCAGCCGGTCATCGGCGGCCAGCACTTCCACGGTGCCGTCCGGCAGGCGCCGGCCGACCGCGTTCTGCTCCTGCAGGCTGAGATAGACCCGGTCCTCGGAATCGGTGGTCAGCCCGCCGGTCATGCCCTTCTCGCCGAGATCCCGGACGGCGGCGGCCACGGCCGCCTCCGGGACGTCCGGGTCGCGCAGGGCCGCGGTCTCGACCGCGTAGAGGCGCCGGCTCATCAGCGGCGCGTAGTACAGGCGGCGGCCGTCCGGGCTGATCGCGATGCCGTTGGCGCCGCCTTTCGGGCTCTTCTCGGGCGCGTCGCCCTTCCGCTCCATCACGGGCCGCCGCTCCACGAACTTGACCAGGCCCTCCTCGGAGCGCGTGCTGGGATGGTCCGCGAGGCGCCGGATCACCCGCCCGCTGTCGAGGTCGACCGCGAGGATCGCGCCCGTCCCGGCCTGGCCCTGGTCGGTGACGTAGGCCAGCGCCCGCCCGTCGCGCACGTCGACCCGCAGGTCGTTCAGGGAGGAGTCCGGCCCCACGCCTGCGTCGAGGGGGATCGTCCGGCGGATGCTGTTCCGGGCGATGTCGATCGCCAGGATCTTGGCGCCCCCCGGCACCGGGCGGCCCTTGCCCTCGGGCAGGCCGGCATCCAGAACCCAGAGGGTGTCGTCGCGGTCGAAGACGCCGTTGGGGACGTGGAACAGCGACGCCTGCGGCGCCTGTCGATCCGGCCGGTTGGTCGCCGCGTCCGGGTAGGGCTTCACCGATCCGTCGGGCAGCACCTCGCCGAGGGTGACCGGCTCGGCTCCGGTGAAGCGGGGCATCATCACGAACATGCGCCCACCCCGGGCGATCGCCAGCCCGGTGGGGGTGGAGGGGGCATCCGCGGCGATCGCCAGTTCCAGCGGCCCGACAGGCCGGCTCACGGGCGGCTCACGCCCTGAGGGCGTCCCGGCTTGGACCGGTCCCGCCGCGAGGGCTACGAGGCCGGATCCGATCAGGCGGCGGCGGTCGATTGGCATGCGCGTCCCGTCCTGTCATGGCGACGGCTGGACCCGTCGGCCTCCAATTCGGCCTCCATGGCCGCAAGCCGCCGCTCCAACGCGCGGGCGTCCGCAGGCGATCCCAACAACGGGCCGGCGGCGCGCGGGCGCAGGTCCTTCAGGGCAGGTTTCGCCGGGCGGACGCACGATGCGGGTCGCCGCGTCCGTTCGCGCCCGATGAGGGCTGGCGGGATCTCGGATTGAAACGATCGGGTCGGAACGATCTTGATGGAATGAATTCCAATGCAATGGATGGAATCGTCTATCGTAATCGGAAGCTATATTTATCAATAAAACATCAATCGATAAGTTGTCGAGCAGGTGAGCGAAACATGAACGTCTTGACGGGAATGCGGCCTGCGGGCTAACAGGCACATAGTATAAGTAATCAATCTTCCCGCAAGGATTTGCCCCCGCGTGATGCCGGCTGACCCGGCCCGCGCCGACATCCCATCTGGGCTGAAGAGATCTTGGCAGGGCGCCCGATTAGCTTGCGCCGATGCCGGCACATGCGCGTGCCGACGTCGGGTGTTCATGATCTCACCGTCATGATGTCCGGCCTACGATCGGCGCGGCGGGCGCGCGGAGGTGAGCCACCGGGGGTACAAGCTCTGCCATGGTCCGCGCCGAGCCGAACCGGTCGCGATGGCCCGGGCACGACATCGGAGAGGTGGGACGCGCATGGATCCTGAAGGATCCGGACGGGAGCCGGACATCGCACCGCGGCGGCGCGACGGGACGCTGCGGGTCCTGGCGATGGCGGTGCAGAAGGGCGGCACCGGCAAGACCACCCTGGCGGCGTCTCTGGCGGTCGCCGCCGCGGAGGCGGGCGAGCGCGTGACCGCGCTCGACCTCGACCCGCAGGGCTCGCTCGCCGGCTGGGGCTCCCTGCGGACGGGCGAGTCCGTCGCGGTCGACCGGGTCCAGCCCTGGGAGATGGGCCAGCTCTCGGAGATCCTCGGCATCCTCGCCGAGCAGGGCACGACGCTCGCCGTCCTCGACACGGCCGGCAGCGCCGCCGGGCTCGCGCCCGCCCTGAAGGATGCCGATTTCGTCCTGATGCCGGTCCGGCCCTCCCGGCTCGACATCGTGGCCGCCCGGCCGACGTTGCAGGCCCTCGTCGGCCTCGGCCTGCGGGAGCGGCTGGCCCTGGTGCTGAACCAGTGCCCGCCGCCGCCCTCGCCGCGCACCAGCGCCTACGCGGCGCAGCTGCGGGCGCTGGGGGTCCTGGCCGAGCCCGGGATCATCCACCGGGTCGACCACCAGGACGCCCTGGCGACCGGGCTCGGCGTCACGGAATTCGCCCCCGGCAGCCCGGCCGCCGAAGAGGTCCGGGCGCTCTGGGCCTGGATCGACGGCAAGATGCGAGCGGCCCCCGCCCGCTGAGATCAGCCGAGATCAGCCTTGGCCCAGGGCCGCCAGGATCCGCGCCCAGGAGCGCGTGCCCTTGTGGAAGCTCGTCAGGTCGTACTTCTCGTTCGGCGAGTGAATCCGGTCGTCGTCGAGGCCGAAGCCGATCAGCAGGGTGTCGCGCCCCAGGATCCGCTTGAAGTCGCCGACGATCGGGATCGAGCCGCCGGCCCCGACGGTCACCGCCGGCACGCCCCACTCGTCCTGCAGCGCCGCCTTGGCGGCACCGAGCTGCGGCATGTCGAAGGGCAGGCTGATCGCCCGCGAGCCCTTGTAGGTGATGACCTCGACCCGGCAGTCCGCCGGCACCCGCGCGCGCACGAAGGCCTCGAACGCCTCGGCGAGCCGCTTCGGATCCTGGTCGTCCACGAGGCGGAACGAGACTTTGGCGGAGGCCGTGGAGGCGATCACCGTCTTGGTGCCCTCGCCGGTATAGCCGCCGATGATGCCGTTGGCGTCGCAGGAGGGGCGCGACTGCACCAGCTCGATCGGCATCCGCCCGCGCTCGCCCGCGGGCTCCTTCAGGCCGATCGGGCCGAGCAGCGTCTCCGGCGTCAGGCCGAGGCCCCGCCACTGCTCCAGGACCTCCGGCGGGCGCTCGTGCACGCCCTCGTAGAAGCCTGGGATCGTCACCCGCCCGTCGGCATCGTGCAGGTCGGCGATGATCTTGGCGAGCACATGGATCGGGTTGCGGGCGGCGCCGCCGAAGAAGCCCGAATGCAGGTCGCGGTCGGCGCAGGTGACCTTCACCTCGAAATAGGCGAGGCCACGGAGCGACGAGGTGATGGCCGGGGTCTTCCGGTCCCACATGCCGGTGTCGCAGACCAGCACCACGTCACAGCCGAGCCTGTCGCGGTTCGCCGCGACCCATTCCGGCAGGCCCTGCGAGCCGCTCTCCTCGGCGCCCTCGATCAGGATCGTGACGCCGCATGGCAATTCGCCGTGCATGGCGATGGTGGCCCGGCAGGCCTCCACGAAGGTCATCACCTGACCCTTGTCGTCGGAGGCGCCGCGCCCGACGATTCGTTTGCCGCCCTGGCCGTCGTCGGCGAGGTGCGGTTCGAAGGGTGGCGTCGTCCAGAGATCGAGCGGATCGACGGGCTGCACGTCGTAATGCCCGTAGAACAGGACGTGGGGCGCCCCGGGCTTCGGCCTGTGGGCCAGCACGACCGGATGGAGCGAGGTCTCCTCGACGGAGGTCTCGAAGCCCAGCGCGGTCAGGTCCTGGGCCAGCCAGGCGGCGGCCTCCCGGCACGGGCCGGCATAGGCGGGATCGGTGGAGATCGACGGGATCCGCAGGAAGGCGAACAGCCGCTCCAGGGCGTTCTCCAGATCCGTGTCGATGTCGTTGAGGATCGCGTCGAGCGCGGCCATCGGGGGCTCCGGGGTGCGGCGTGAACTCTGCGGGAACGAGGGTTAGCCGAGGCGGGGCGGCGCGGGCAACGTCGGAGCACACGTTGATTGATCCCATGCCCCTTCGCGGCGGCGCCGTCGATCCGTGGTCGAGACGGAGCGCACCGGAACAGGCGCAGATTGGAATGGTTATCGACCGAAGCCCTCGGGCCGGCGCCCGCACGTCCCTCCCGGTCGCCGCTTGGGCCGATCCGTTCCCGCCCGGCCCCGGCCGGCCCCGACCGTGGACGACATCATGCGCCTCGAGACCCAGCCGCCGGTGTCGGCGGATACGCCGATCGGCATCACGCTGACGATCAACGGGCAGCGGCGCGAACTCCAGGTCGCCCCCTGGACCACGCTCCTCGACCTCCTGCGCGAGCGGCTCGACCTCACCGGCACAAAGAAGGGCTGCGACCACGGCCAGTGCGGCGCCTGCACGGTGCTGGTGAACGGCACCCGGGTGAATTCCTGCCTGACGCTCGCGGTGATGAAGGACGGCGCCGAGATCACGACCGTCGAGGGCCTCGCCGCCCTCGGCGACCGGGCGGGCCGCAACGCCCTCCACCCGATCCAGGAGGCGTTCATCGAGCACGACGCCTTCCAGTGCGGCTACTGCACGCCGGGCCAGCTCTGCTCGTCGGTCGGCCTGATGAACGAGGGCCACGCCCACACCCGGGACGAGATCCGCGAGGCGATGAGCGGCAATCTCTGCCGCTGCGGCGCCTACACCAACATCGTCGACGCCATCGAGGACGTCATGCAGGGAGCCGCCCGATGAACCGCTTCGACTATGTCCGCGCCGGCACGGTGGCGGAGGCGGTGCAGGCCTTCGGGGCGGGGGCGCGCTTCATCGCCGGCGGCACCAACCTGATCGACCTGATGAAGTACGAGGTCGAGAAGCCGGCCCGGCTGATCGACATCACCCGCCTGCCCCTGGACCGGATCGAGGATCACGGGGGCGGCCTCCGGATCGGGGCGCTCGCCACCAACGCCACAGTGGCGTACGACGACCGGGTCGCGGCGCGCTACCCGCTCCTGCGCAACGCCATCCTGGCCGGCGCCTCGGCGCAGCTGCGCAACGCCGCCTCGACGGGCGGCAACCTGCTCCAGCGGACCCGCTGCTACTACTTTTACGATACGGCCACGCCCTGCAACAAGCGCGCGCCCGGCTCCGGCTGCCCGGCGATCGGCGGGACGAACCGCATCCACGCGATCTTCGGGACGAGCGCGCACTGCATCGCCACCCACCCCTCCGACATGTGCATCGCCCTGGCCGCCCTGGAGGCCACCGTGCAGGTGACCGGGCCGCAGGGCGACCGGTCAATCCCGTTCTCCGAGTTCCACCGCCTGCCGGGGGATGCCCCGGAGCGGGACACGAACCTCGCCCCCGGCGAGATCATCGTGTCGGTCGACCTGCCGGAGAGCCGCTTCCCGCAGCACTACACCTACCTGAAGCTGCGCGACCGCCTGTCCTACGCCTTCGCGCTGGTCTCGGTGGCGGCGGGGCTTGAACTCGACGGCGACCAAGTGAAGACCGCCCGGCTGGCGCTCGGCGGTGTCGCCCACAAGCCCTGGCGCAACCGCGAGGCCGAGGCCCTGCTGGAGGGCAAGCCCGCGACTCGCGAAAACTTCCAGGCGGCGGCCGACCTCGTCGTCGCCGCGGCCAAGCCGCAATCGGAGAACGGCTTCAAGATCGATCTCGCCCGGCGCGCCATCGTGCGCGGCCTCGAACAGGCCGCCGCCGGCACGCCCCAGTCGCTCAGCGACAAGCGCATCCAGTAGGCCCGCCATGACTCACACCTCAAGTCCGCAGACCTTCAGCTCCACCGGCCGCGACACCTTCGTCGGCAGCCCGCGCAGCCGCGTCGACGGACCCGCCAAGGTCACGGGCCTCGCCAAATACGCGGGCGAGTTCGCCGCGCCCGGTCTCGCCTACGGCTACGTGGTGTCCAGCGCCATCGCCAAGGGCCGGATCACCGCCATCGAGTCCGCCGAGGCCGAGGCGGTGCCGGGCGTCCTCAAGGTCATCACCCACGAGAACCGGCCGCGCACCGCGTGGCGCGACAAGAACTTCCAGGACGCGGTCGCGCCCCCCGGCTCGCCGTTCCGCGCCCTCTACGACGACCTGATCGTCTTCAGCGGCCAGCCGGTCGCCCTGGTGGTGGCGAAGGATTTCGAGACCGCGCGCTACGCCGCCTCCCTCGTCCGCGTCGGCTACGCGATGCAGGAGCCCGTCACCGACCTCAAGGCCGTGCGCGGCGACGCCTACGATCCGCCCACCAAGCGCGAGGGCATCAAGCCGCCGCCGGCTCCGTGGGGCGACGCCGACCGGGCGTTCGGCAGCGCGCCGATCCGCGTGCAGGGCGGCTACAGCTTGGCCAACGAGCACCACAACCCGATGGAGCCGCACGCCACCACGGTGGTGGTGGAGGCGGACGGGACCTACACGGTCTACGACAAGATCCAGGGCGTCTCGAACAGCCAGCAGTACCTCGCCAACGTGTTCGGCCTGAAGCCCGACCAGGTCCGGGTGCTCAATCCCTATCTCGGCGGCGGCTTCGGCTCCGGCCTGCGTCCGCAATACCAGGCGTTCCTGGCGATGCTGGCCGCCCAGGAATTGAAGCGCTCGGTCCGCGTCACCCTGACCCGCGACCAGATGTGGTCCTTCACCTACCGGGGCGAGGCGCTGCAGACGATCGCGCTCGGCGCCGAGGCTGACGGCACGCTGACGGCCCTGCGGCATGACGCCGTGCAGGGCACCTCGAACTTCGAAGATTACCAGGAGGTGATCGTCAACTGGTCGGGGGTCCTCTACCGCTGCGACAACGTCGCCCTGACCTACCGACTCGCCAAGCTCGACACCGCCACCCCGGGCGACATGCGCGCCCCCGGCGCGGTGACCGGCGTCTTCGGCATCGAAACCGCCATGGACGAGCTCGCCTACGCGACCGGGATGGACCCGATCGCCCTGCGGCTGAAGAACTACGCCGAGTCCGACGCCACCGCGAAAGGCAAGCCCTTCGGCTCGAAGGAGCTCAAGAGCTGCTTCACGCAGGGTGCCGAACGCTTCGGCTGGGCCAAGCGCAATCCGGAGCCGCGCTCCATGCGGGACGGCCGGGAACTCGTCGGCTGGGGCGTGGCCACCGGCATCTGGGAATCGATGATGATGCAGTCGAGCGCCATCGCGACCCTGACGCCCGACGGCCGCCTCACGGTGGGCAACTCCACCGGCGACATCGGCACCGGCACCTACACGATCCTCACCCAGATCGCCGCCGACACCCTCGGCCTGACGATGGACGCGGTGACCACCAAGCTCGGCGACACAAGCCTGCCCGAGGCGCCGGTCGCCGGCGGCTCCTGGACGGCGGCCTCCTCCGGAACCGCCGTGATGAAGGCCTGCCGCAACGTCGGCGAACAGGTGTTCAAGCTCGCCCGCGCGATGGAGAACTCGCCCCTGGCCAACGTCGACTTCGACCGCGCCGTGTTCGCGGACGGCCACATCTCCGTCGCGGGCGATCCGGGCCGCAGCGTGTCGCTCGTTGCCGTGCTGCAGGCGGCCGGAATCGACAAGGTCGAGGCGGTCGAACAGGCCGGGCCCGACAAGGACTTCAACCAGAAATACGAGGCCTACACGCATTCGGCGATATTCGCCGAGGTGAAGGTCGACGCGGAACTGGGTCAGGTCCGGGTCACCCGCATCGTCTCGGCGATCGCGGCCGGCAAGGTGCTGAACCCGAAGACCGCGCGCAGCCAGATCCTCGGCGGCGTCGTGATGGGGATCGGCTCGGCGCTCGAGGAGGAGTCGATGCTCGACCACCGGGTCGGCCGGTTCATGAACCACAATCTCGGCGAGTACCACGTGCCGGTGAACGCCGACATCTACGATATCGACGTGATCTTCGTGGACGAGGAGGACAAGGCGAACCCGCTGGGCGTGAAGGGCCTCGGCGAGATCGGGATCGTCGGCACGGCGGCGGCGATCGCCAACGCGGTGTTCCACGCCACCGGGAAGCGGGTGCGCGATCTGCCGATCACCATCGACAAGCTCCTGTGAACGGCGAGCGTTTCACAGGAAACATTGACAGTTCGGAAGGAGTCGAACGCGGATCGCGCTGGACCGCTCCGTCATCGCGAGCGCAGCGAAGCGACCCAGGGCGACGCGACATCCTTGAGCATGGCGCGACCCTGGATTGCTTCGCTCCGCTCGCAAGGACGATGATGCGACCGCCCGTTGCCCTGAGAACCGACACGGAATCCCGGTGAGCCACCTGCTGCAATCCTGGCGCTTCTGGGCGCTCGCCGCGGCGGCCTTCGCGGCACTGACCGCGATCCTCGCCAAGGTCGGCGTCTCGGGCGTCCCGTCGGATGTCGCGACCTTCGTGCGGACCGCCGTGATCCTGGTCTTCGCCGGGGCGATCGTCGTCGGCTCCGGTCAGGCCGGCGGCCTCGCCCAGATCTCCGGCCGCAGCCTCGTCTTCCTCGTCCTGTCGGGACTCGCCACCGGAGCGTCCTGGCTCTGCTACTTCCGCGCCCTGTCGCTGGGCGATGCCGCCCGGGTCGCGCCGATCGACAAGCTGAGCGTCGTGCTGGTGGCGATCCTCGGCACCAGCCTGCTCGGCGAAACCCTCAGCCTCGCGGCCTGGACCGGCGTCGGCCTCATCGCCGCCGGTGCCGCCCTCGTCGCCTCGGGCTGGTGAGGGAGTGCGCGCCGGCGCGCCGATCCGTTAACCCGGCGAGCGCATCCTGACGTCTCCTCACGCAAGGGGACCGCCATGGATTGGGTCTACCGCGGATTCGAGACCTCGCTTCTCGGTCTCGCCCTCGGTCTCGGCTTCGCCGCCTGCCTGACGCTCGGCACCGAGCGGGTGCCCCCCGGCACGCTCTCCGTCACCCTGCCGATGCTCATGGTGACCGCCCCCGCGCCCTGAGGCGGAGGGCGGCGGGCGCGGCTCAGGCGGCGCCCTGCGTGGCGCGGAACATGAACCCCCGGGCCTCGTCGTCCATCTCGGCCTTGAAGGCATGGCGCCCCTTCAGCGCCTCGGCGGCCTGGGCGGCCGGCCGGGCGTTGAGCGTGTCGAGGAGGCGCTTGACGTTGGGCAGATCCGCGAAGGCGGTCTCGCCGAGCACGAACGGCACCATGCGCGCCCAGCCCCACACCGCCATGTCGACGATCGTGTACGTGTCGCCCAGCATGTAGGCGCGGCCGGCGAGGCGCTGGTCGAGGACGCCCCAGTGGCGGCGCGCCTCGAAGACGTAGCGCTCGGTGGCGTAGGCGCCGCCGTCTTTCGCGAAGTGGCGGAAATGGACGCACTGGCCGGAGAACGGGCCGATGCCGGTCGCCACGAACATCAGCCAGGACAGCATCTCGCCCCGCACCGGCTCGCCCTCGGGCAGGAACCGGCCGGTCTTGCCCGCGAGGTAGAGCAGGATGGCGTTCGAATCGAACACCGTCACGTCGCCGTCCACGATCGCCGGGACCTTCCCGTTCGGGTTGACCGCCGTGTAGGCGGGATCGAACTGCTGGCCCCTGCGGGTGTCCACCGGCACCGGCTCGTAGGGCAGGCCCATCTCCTCCAGGCAGAGGGCGACCTTCATCGGGTTGGGGCTGAGATTGTAGAAGAATCGAATCACGGCGCTCTCCCTGAACGAGGTCGGAAGGATGTCCGGGTCGGGCATCCGCACAAGCCGCAGCCGCGCAGGGCGGCTATTCCGCCACGATCTTGTAGCTGCGGCCCGGCACCAGCGGGGCGCCCCG
Organism: Methylobacterium sp. P5_C11; assembly: GCF_054049775.1. NCBI lineage: Bacteria > Pseudomonadati > Pseudomonadota > Alphaproteobacteria > Hyphomicrobiales > Methylobacteriaceae > Methylobacterium > Methylobacterium sp. P5_C11. The sequence goes on from NZ_JBFULS010000047.1 coordinate 44,511, forward strand.
TTCCAGCCCGTTGAGAACCAGGAACCGGTCGAGCGCCCGGTCCGGCACCGCCATGCGGCGGGCGAGGTCCTCGGCGCTGGTCGCGGTCGCCTGAACCACCTGCAGCCGCAGGGGATGCAGGACGGTCTCGTCGGGTGATACGGCGACGAGGGTTGCGGCCCAGCGGCGGAAGGCCGGATCGGGATCAGCGGCCCCCTTGGCCGCCATGATCATCCGGAAGGTCGATTCGCCGATCCGGATCGCCGCCAAGCGGAAGGTCCAGTCCTTGCCCCGCGACAGCGCGAAGGCCGCCGGATGGCCGGCGACCTCACGGGTCTCGAAGCCGGCGGGGTCGAAGGCGTCGTTCCAGCTCGCCTTCAGCACCGCGTCGAGGGGCTGGCCGTCCTTGGCCTCGATCTGGTCGAACAGCAGGCGTCGGCTGCCGTCCTGGGTCGTTCCCAGAACCGCCGCGCGGGTGTTCTCCAGGGTGAAGCCCTCCGGCACCTCGAAGGCGATGCCCAGGCCGGGATGGATGAAGCGGTGGCCCCGCACGGCGCCGTCGCGTGGATTGTCGCCGTAGGCGAGCCCGTCCACCGCCGCGAGGTACGAGGCGCGGTCGTCGGTGCCGATGCCCGGTGCGCCGATGCGCCGCGCCGCCCGGGTGACCTGCGTGATCCGCTCAACCGTGCCCGGATGGGTCGCCAGCATGTCGGGCTCGCCGGTACTGCCGGCCTTCAACCCCGTCGAGCGGTTGAGGGCGGTGAGGAAGCGGCCGGCCGCGAACGGATCGTAGCCGGCCTTCGCGAGGGTGCGCACGCCGGTGGCGTCCGCCTCCAGCTCCTGCTCGCGGGAGAAGCGGGCCAGGGCGAAGCGCGACTGGTGCTGCAACTGCGCGCCGGTATCGGGATCGTTCAGCACGTCGGCCACGACGCGGCTGACCAGGGCCGAGCGCAGCTCCAGTTCGCTGCGGGCCGTGGCGTGGTTGAGGGTCACGTGGGCCATCTCGTGCGCCAGCACGGCCGCCGCCTCGGAGGTGTCGCTCGCCAGGGCCACGAGGCCGCGGGTGACGTAGAGCCGCCCGTTCGGCAGCGCGAAGGCGTTGACCGCGGGCGAGTCGAGGAGCGTCACCGTGTAGGACTGGTCGGGCCGGTCGCTCGCCTTCACGAGGCGGTCGGTCACCTCCGTGAGCATCCGCGTCACGTTGGGCGCCCGTGCCCCGCCCCCGAAGGAGGCCACCAGCTTGAGGTGGTCGGCATCCGCGGCGCGCTCGCGGCCGGTGGTGCGCGGCGCCTCCGCGGGCACCCGCACCACGGCCGACCGCACGGTCGCGTCGGTCTGGTCGGCGACGCAGGCGCCGAGCAGCAGGGCCAGCCCGCCGAGCGCCGCCAGCCCGCACGGACGGTGCCACGCCCCGTGGACGCGCCGTCCGATGATTCGCCCCGTGATCCCGCCCATCGCGATCAGCGCCGCAATCCCCGTTCCCCGTCCGGATCGGCCTCCGGCCGGTCCGCCTCCTCCAGCATCTCGATCGCGTCGGCGGCGGCCTCCAGGGTCGGGCCGCGCCAGACCTCCAGGAGGCCGCGCACCCGCACGCGCCGGCCTTCGAGCGAGGTCGCACTCAAACCACGGGCGCGCATCATTCGCCAAGTGCGTTTCGATACCGTCACCGTCAGGCCGTCCGTGCCGCGGGCGGCGAAATCGAGATAGGTGCGTGCGCCCCGCTCGCCGACGTGGCGGACGCGGCCCTCCACGACTACGAATTGGCCGGCCCGCGCCCGGAGCGCCGCCCCGTCCTGCGCCGCCGGGAGCGGCTCCTGCCAGAGGCCGAGCCCGCGCCTCCGGGCGGCGGCCTCCGCGAGGCGCAGGGCGGGCCGGCAGAGCGCATCGGCTTCGTTCGCGTCCGCGAAGGCCAGCCCCGCCGCGATGAGGGCGCCCGCCAGATCCCCGTCCTCCGTGGCGGTCAGGATATCGGCCCGCTCCCGATCCCAGCGGTCGGGCTGCCCGCGGGGGACCACCGTGACGCTGGCCCCCCGCCAGGCCTCGAGCCACGCCTGCGCTGCGGCGGCAGCCGCCGGCGCGTCCGGCCACCGCAGGGAATCGGGCACCGCCCGGGCGCCCGACTCCAGGCGGATCTCCCCCCGGGGTCCGATTCCCGCCACGGCCTCGACCCGCGCGGGTCCAGCCGCGCACGCGGCGCCGCTGGTCCGCGGCGCGGCCCGGGCCGACGGCGTCGACGCCGCGGCG